>NZ_JARWRU010000589.1 GCF_029867845.1 Nocardia farcinica
GGGGTGTTCGGGGGGCTGGGGGGGCGGGGGCCCCGGCGGGGGGGGGGGCCGGGTACCGGCCCCCGCCCCCCCGGGGGGGGGGGGGCGGTTCGCCGGAGTTCGCCCCTGGCTGCCGTGGCCGTCTCGCATGCGCGGCGGTCACGGGCCCGGTGTCGGCGGCAGCCCGGTGTCGGCGGCAGGGGGAGCAGCCCCTGCCGAAAGCGGTCAGACCGCGTCGGCGCGGACCTCGGTGGCCCCGGCGGCGATGCGGATCAGCTCGGCGTTGAACCGGTCGGCCAGCTCCACGTTGGCCAGGTGACCGGTGGGCCAGATCTGGTAGTCGGCCAGCGAGCCGGTGGCGCGCAGGGCCTCGACGATGGGCTGGTTCATCCGCTCCGGCAGCAGCTTGTCGTCGGAGCCGGAGATGACCGTGGTGGGCACCGTAAGGTGGTAGGCGGCGTCGCCGAGGTCCATGACCGCCAGCGCGGCGGCGTGCAGGCCGCGGGTCAGCGGGCGGCAGGAGCGGACGATGTTCATCGCGAAGGCGATGTCGTCGTCGGTGGCGTTGCGGCCGACCACCCGGCCGCGCAGCAGCGGGCCGAGCACCGCCGGGCTCAGCAGCGGGCCGCCCGGCATCGGCACCGGCGCCGAGAGCAGCGTCTCGCCGATGACCAGCGGCATGCGCAGGTCGCGGCCGAGCAGGGTGAGCGGGCGGTTGCCGACGGTCAGCGGCTTGTTCAGCACCGGGATCAGATCGGTCTCGGTGCGGATGTTCTGGGCGGCGGTGTTGACCAGCACGGCGGCGGCGACCCGGTCGGCGACCTGATCGGAGTAGCGGCGGGCCCAGGACTGCACGGTGATGCCGCCCATGCTGTGGCCGACGAGCACGGCGCGGCGGCCGTGCGGGAGAGTGGCGTCGAGGACGGCGGCCAGATCGTCGGCGAGGGTCTGATCGCTGGGCGCCACCCGGCCGAGGCTGGAATCGCCGTGCCCGCGCTGGTCGTAGGCGACCACGCGGAAACGGTCGGCCAGCGCGTCGATCTGCGGGTTCCAGTACTCGATGCAGCAGCTCCAGCCGTGGATGAGCACGATGACCTCGCCATCGGCGGGGCCGTAGCTGCGGACCCGCAGGCGGGCGCCGTCGACGGTGGTGACGTAGGTCTTCTCCGACGGCGTGCGCGGCTTGTTCAGGGCGGCTGTCGAGTACGTCCGCGAACGCAACGCGGCACGGTAGGCAGCGGTCAGCGGCTCGGCATCACGCACCCCCGCCAGGGTCTTCATCGACGTCACCAGCATGGCACACACTCCTTTGTGTCTGGGGTCACGGTACCGCCCGACCAGGGGTGCTAGCTAGTGCAAGCGCACGGATACGGAAAACATGACCTCCGATACTGGGGCACCCGATAATCGGTCCGTTGAAATTCCCGAGTGGGGTCCGATTTCTCCGGTGGCGCCCGGCGCGCCCGCGCGGCTACCGTGGGTGGCGTGGAGCCCCCCGTCGAATTCCCGTCACCGGAACCGCAGTCGTGGGGGTCCGATCGCAGTCCCGCGCAGGCGCCGCACCCGCGGGCGGCCGCGGGACTCCCGTTCGCGTCCCCCGGCGGCGACCGCTGGACGGCGGGCGGCTGGCGGGCGATGAGCCTGCCGCTGCTGACCGGCGCGGCCGGCCTCGGCGGCCTGGCCCTGCTGCACTTCCGCGATCCGCACGTCGAGGGCTCCTACGGCATCTGCCCGACCTGGGGACTGTTCGGGCTGTACTGCCCCGGCTGCGGCGGCATGCGGGCGGTGCACAACCTGACCGACGGCCGCATCCTCGACTCGCTGCACAGCAATCTGCTCGCGTTGCCGCTGATCGTGCTGTTCTTCTGGTTCGTGGTGGACTGGGCGGTCCGCGCCCGGCGCGGCGCGGGCCCACGGCTGCCCGCCATCGACCGCGCCGTCACCGTGTCGCTGTTGGCGTTCATCGCCGTCTACGCGGTGCTGCGCAACACTGCCTGGGGGACCTGGCTGACGCCGGTGTAGCGCCGCGACCACGAGAGGAAGTGAAGACTCTCATGAGGGATTCCGCCGATTCCCGGCCCTACGAGCCCGTGGCCGAGCCGCCGATCGACGGCCACGAGTTCGCCGAGGCGCCCGGCACGTTGCGGGACCGGGTGCGGGCGAAACTGGTGCGGCAGCTGCGCGAGGACGGCCCGCTCGACAGCGAGCCGGACGATCCGCGCCGCATCGCCGTCGAGGCGGATCTGGACGCCCTCGACAGCGTGGACGACGACGATCCCCTCGTCGAGGAGCTGGCCGAGCGCTACCTGGTGTTCTGACCCGGTCGTCCCCCGAACCGGCGCTACCTGGACTCGCGCAGCCCGGCGCCCCCGCGCGGCGGCAGTTGCGGCAGCGCGCGCTCGCCGAGCCAGGCGTCGAACAGCGGGCGCAACGGCAGCCTGCTGTAATGGCCTGCCAGGTCGGTGAACTCCTCGGTGCCGACCGAGGCGTGCCGGTAGCGGCGGGTCCATTCGCGGAGCAGATCGAAGAAGGCGCGATCGCCGAGTTCCAGGCGCAGCGCGTGCAGGGTCAGCGCGCCGCGCTTGTAGATCCGGTCGTCGAACATGTGCGCCGGGCCGGGATCGCCGAGCAGGATGTCCTGTGGCTCGCGCGCCAGATTGTGCCCGGCCGCGCGGGCCATCCGGTCGGCGCTCGGGCCGCCGGAGGCCTCCGACCACAGCCATTCGGCGTAGCAGGCGAAACCCTCGTGCAGCCAGATGTCGCGCCACTGCCGCAGGGTGAGGCTGTTGCCGAACCACTGGTGCGCCAGCTCGTGGGCGACCAGCCGCTCCGAGCCGCGCCTGCCGTCGCAGTGGTTGGCGCCGAAGATCGCGATGCCCTGCGCCTCGATCGGGATCTCCAGCTCGTCGTCGGTGACCACCACCGTGTAGGCGGGGAAGGGGTACGGGCCGAACGCCTCGGTGAAGACCTCGAGCATGCGCTGCTGGCGGGCGAAGTCGTGGTCGAAGGCGGCGCGCAGGCGCGGGGGGAGCACCGCGCGCACAGGCACCGGCGCGTCCGCCGGACCGAGGCGGTGCCTGCGGTAGGGGCCGATCTGGATCGTGGCCAGGTAGCTCGCCATCGGCTCGGCCTGCTCGTAGACCCAGGTGGTCTGGCTCGCCCCGGTCTGCTTGCGCACCAGCTCGCCGTTGGCCAGCGCGTGATAGGGGCTGTCGGTGGTGATGGCGATGCGATAGCTGGCCTTGGCGCTCGGGTGGTCGTCGCAGGGAAACCAGGAGGCCGCGCCGTTGGGCTGGCCGGCCACCAGCGCGCCCTCGGTCAGCTCCTCCCAGCCGACCTCGCCCCACGGCCCGCGCACCGGCTTCGGCGTGCCCGCGTACGCCACGGTCAGCACCAGCGCGCCGCCCGCCGGCACGCGCTGCCGCGGGGTGATCACCAGTTTGCCGCCGCGATGGCTGTGGCGGGCCGCCTTCGTGCCGTTGACCAGCACCTTGGACACACTCAGCGACTGCGCGAGGTCGAGCGCGTAGTGCGGGCGCACCGCCGTGGTGACGGCGGTGATGTCCGCCCGGCCGGCCAGCCGGTTGCTCGCCACCTTGTAGGTCAGCTCCAGCTCGTAGCGCGAGACCCGATAGCCGCGATTGCCGTTGCGCGGCAGGTAGTCGTCGATGGGGTCGTCGTGGAACTTCCCCGCCGCCTTCCCGGCTCGCATCACGCCGCCCCACCGGAGGGCCGCGGGTGCGCACGCCGCCACGGCGCGATCGGGTTGCCCCACCAGCTGGTCGAGGCGGGCACGCTGTCGCCCCGCATGACCAGCGAGGCGGGCCCGACCGTCGCGCCGGCGCCGAGACGGGCGGCAGGCAGGGCGACACAGTGCGGGCCGAGCGTGGCGCCGGGTTCCAGCACCACGGTGTCCACCGCCATGACCCGGTCGTGGAACAGGTGGGTCTGCACCACGCACCCGCGTTCCACCGTCGCACCGTCGCCGAGTGTCACCAGGTCAGCCTCCGGGAGCCAGTAGGACTCGCACCATACCCCGCGGCCGATCCGCGCGCCGAGCGCGCGCAGCCACAGCGTCAGCACCGGAGTTCCCGTCGCGGCGCGGGCGAACCAGGGTGCGGCGACGGTCTCCACGAAGGTGTCGGCGACCTCGTTGCGCCACACGAACGAACTCCACAGCGGATGTTCCCCCGGCCGGATACGGCCGACCAGAAGCCATTTGGCCGCCACCGCGCTCGCCCCGGCCACCGCGCCCGCCGCCAGCAGCACCAGCCCGCTCAGCAGCGCGGCCACCGCGGGCCCGAGGGCCGCCGTGAGCCAGGCCAGTGTGAACAGCACGCCCAGGCCGATCGCGAAGGTCACCGCGACCGGGACGAGCCTGCACGTCTCCACGATCGCGCGCGCCACCTTCAACCCGCGCGAGGGCGCGAAAGTGCGGCGCGGGTCGGCGGATTCGGTGGCCCGGCGCAGCCGCACCGGCGGGGAGCCCACCCACGACGAACCCGCCTCGGCCTTGGACGGCGCGGCCGAGAGCACCGCGACCAGACCGTTCTTGGGCACCCGGCGGCCTGGCGCGGTCATCCCGGAATTGCCCAGGAAGGCGCGCTTGCCGACCTTGGCCGGGCCGACGCGCAGCCAGCCGCCGCCGAGTTCGTAGCCGGCGATCATGGTGTCGTCGGCGAGGAAGGCGCCGTCGGCGACGGTGGTGAACTTCGGCAGCAGCAGCACCGTCGAGGCCTCCACGTCCTTGCCGACCTTCGCGCCGAGCAGCCGCAGCCAGACCGGGGTGAGCAGACTGGCGTAGAGCGGGAACAGGAAGGTGCGCGCGCTGTCGAGCAGCCGCTCGGTGGCCCACGCCTGCCAGCCGATCCGGCTGCGCACCGGGTGGTGTCCCTCGGTCAGCCCGATCGAGAACAGCCGCACCAGCACGACGGTCGCGCCCGCGTAGGCGCCGAGGGCCACGAGCACCGCGGGCGGCAGCGCGGCGTACGCGCCGAGCGCGGCCTCGCCGAGAGTGGTGGTGCCGCGGACGCACCAGACCAGCCAGGCCGCGCCCGCCGGCAACGCGAGCACCGGCAGCGCCGCCAGCCCCATCGATGTCAGGGCGAACACCACGACCCAGTGCCTGGCGCGGGCCGGGGCCCGGTCCGGCCAGCGCCGCCTGGCCTTGCCGACCTTCACCGCGGGCGAGCCCGCCCACTCCCGACCGCCATCGACCGCCCCGGCGACCGCCGAGCCCGGCGCGATCTCGGCGCCCTTGCCGATCGTCGCGCCGGGCAACACGATCGAGCGCGAGCCGACCACGGCGCCCGCGCCGATCTCGATCGGGCCGATGTGCACGATATCGCCGTCGAGCCAGTACCCGGCCAGGTCCACCTCCGGTTCCACGCAGGCCCCGTCACCGAGGGTGAGCATGCCGGTGACCGGCGGCAGGGTGTGCAGATCGACGCCCTTGCCGATCCTGGCGCCGAGGGCGCGCGCGAAGGCCGCCATGAACGGCGCGCCGGACAGACTCTCCGCGCCGCAGGCCTCCGACAGCCGCACCGCGGCCCACAGCCGCAGATGCGTCGGCCCGCCGCGCGGGTAGCGGCCCGGCCGCACGCCACGCAACAGCAGCCGCGCCCCGAGCACGCACAGCGCCATCCGCCCGAGCGGGGTGATGAACAGCAGGAACGCGGGCAGCGTCCACCACCACGACAGCCGGGGCAGCCAGGGCAGCGCGCCCGCCCATGCGGCGAGGTTGCCCGCCACCACCAGCCAGGTGAACCATTGCAGGCCGGTGAGCGTGGTCAGCGGCACGGTCGCCAGCACCTGGACGAGCTGAGCGCGTCGTGGGGTCGGCGCGACCGTGCGCGGCTCGGCGGCCTCCGCGGCCTCGGCGGGGGCGGACTGTTCAAGGAAGCCGGCCAGCGCCCCGAAACGGGGGTGGTCGTAGAGGTCGGCGACGGCGACGGCCGGGTGGCGTTCGCGCAGCGCGGTGACCAGCTGGGCCGCCGCCAGCGAGCCGCCGCCGAGGTCGAAGAAGTCGTCGCCGGGGCCGGTGACCCGCGCGCCGAGCACCGCCTCCCAGCGTTCGGCCACCCAGCGGCCCGTCTCCGACAGCGCCTCGGTGACCTCGCTCCGGCTGCGCGGTAGCGGCCAGGGCAGAGCGTCGCGGTCGACCTTGCCTGAGGTGCGGGTCGGCATGTCCTCGACCAGGGCGAGCCGCGGGACCAGCGGGGCGGGAAGTCGCCGGGTCAGCAGGTCGCGGGCGGCGCGCAGGTCGTAGCCGTCGTCCGGCCCGGCGAGATAGCCGATGAGCACCTTGTTGCCCGCCCCGGTGGTGCGGATCGCAGCCGCGGCGGCGGTGACGCCGGGCAGATGCCGCAGGGCATCGTCGATCTCGCCGAGTTCGATGCGGCGGCCGCCCAGTTTGATCTGGTCGTCGGCACGGCCGAGGAACACCAGGCCGTCGGCCTCGTTGCGGACGAGGTCGCCGCTGCGATAGGCGCGCTGCCAGCCCAGTTCCGGTGCGGACGCGTACTTCTCGGCGTCCTTGGCGGGGTCGAGATAGCGGGCCAGGCCAACGCCGCCGATCACCAGCTCGCCCGTCTCGCCCGCGCCGACCGGCCTGCCGCGCGCGTCGACCACGGCGAGATCCCAGCCGTCCAGCGGCAGGCCGATCCGCACCGGCCCCCCGGCGGTCAGCGGTGCGGCGCAGGCCACCACGGTCGCCTCGGTGGGGCCGTAGGTGTTCCAGATCTCCCGCTCCCCGCCCCCGCTCTCGCACGCCACCCGCTCGGCCAGTTCCGGCGGCACCGCCTCGCCGCCGAAGATCAACAGCCGCACCGCTTCCAGCGCCTCCGGCGGCCAGGTCGCGGCCAGCGTCGGCACCGTCGAGACCACACTGATCGCCCGCCGCACCAGCCACGGACCCAGATCCGCGCCGGTGCGGACCAGGGCGCGGGGCGCGGGCACCAGACACGCCCCGTGCCGCCAGGCCAGCCACATCTCCTCGCAGGAGGCGTCGAAGGCCACCGACAGCCCGGCGAGCACCCGGTCGCCTGGCCCGAGTGGGTCGTCGCGCAGGAACAGCCTGGACTCGGCGTCCACGAAGGCGGCCGCGCTGCGATGGGTGACGGCCACGCCCTTCGGGGTGCCCGTCGAGCCGGAGGTGAAGATGATCCAGGCGTCGTCGTGCGGGGCGGGGCGGCGGGCGCCGCCCGCGGCGGGAGCGCGGCGGGGGCCGGCGGGCGGGGGGCGCCGGGCGGGCCCCCGCGGCGGGGGGGGCCGGGCGCCCGGCCCGGTCCGCGCACGCCTGTATCATATTCACCTCCGGCTCGCCGGGCACCCCGACGGGCGTGGCCGCCACCC
>NZ_JARWRU010000590.1 GCF_029867845.1 Nocardia farcinica
GCCGTTCACGGTGACCAACTCCCCCGCGGGGAGCTGGGGCGTGGCGGGGCGGGCGCCGACCACGCAGGGCACGCCGAGTTCGCGGGCGACGATGGCGGCATGGCAGGTGATCCCGCCGCTGTCGGTGACGACCGCGGCCGCGCGGGAGAGCGCGGGCAGCCAGTCGGGATTGGTCATCGCGGCGACCAGCACGTCCCCGTCGCGCAGTTCACCCGCCTGGGCCGGGGAGGAGAGCACGCGCACCGGCCCGCTCGCGACACCCGGTGCGGCGGCCAGGCCGCGCACGAGCACCCGGTCCGGCGCGACGGCGGCGGTCGTCGGCGGGGCCGGTTCGCCCGCGGCTGTCCTTCCCGGCTGCTCCGGGCGCCCGGATGTCCCCGCCCGGCTGGATGCCCCTGCTCGGCCGAACCCCCCTGCTCGGTCGGACGCCCCGGTGCTGTCGGAGGCCGCTGGGCGATCGGGTGCTCCCGGCCGGCCGATTTCTCCGCTCTGGTCGCACGGCCCCGCCTGGTTCGAGGACCCCGCGTGCGCGGTCGGCTCGGCGAGAGTGGTGATCGGCCGAGCCTGCACGAGCCACAGCGCCTGCTCGTCGTAGGCCCATTCGACGTCCTGCGGTATGCCGCCGTGGTGTCGCATGACGGCGAGGGCGAGCCGCGCACCGCGGTGGCGCGTTCCTCGTCGAGCACAGGACCGGCGTCGGCGTCCAGAGCAACGCGCTGCTCGCCGTTCGATCCCGGGACCAGCGCGAAGTTCTGCGCGCCGCGCCGGGTTTCCAGCAGCGCCGGTCCGGCCGTGTCGAACACGTAGGTGTCCGGTTCGACGCTCCCGGAGACGACCACCTCGCCCAGTCCGCGGGCGGCCTCGATCACCACGCGGTCGCGCCGGCCGGTGGCCGGATCGGCGGTGAACGCGACCCCGGCCGCGACGGCGGCGACCATGCGCTGTACCACCACGGCCATGACCGGTCGCTCACCCATGCCGCGGCGGGCTCGATAGGTGACCACGCGCGGGGTGAACAGCGACGCCCAGCAGTCCACGATCGCCTCGACGAGTTCGTGCTCGCCGCGCACATTCGTCCTGGACAGATTCATGCCCGCGAAGGAGGCGGAGGCGCTGTCCTCGCCGATCGCCGAGGAGCGGACCGCGACCGGCACGTGGTCACCGAGCGCCCGGTAGGCGTCGAGGATCTGCGCCCGGACATCCTCGGGGAAGGTGACCCGGTGCACGATCTCGCGCATCTGCGCGCACAGTTCGCTGACCCGTTCGATCTCGGCCACCGCGCTCAGCGCCTGCCGGTGCAGTTCGTCGAGTTCGGCGCCCGCGGCGTCGGTGACGACGCGCTCGTAACCGGATCTCAGCACCACGAAGCCGGGCGGCACCGGCAGCCGGGCGGCCACCAGTTCTCCCAGGTTCGCGCCCTTGCCGCCCGCTCGATCGGCATCGTCGAGCCGGAGCTGGTCGAATCCGGCCACACAGTGCTCGCCCATCTCCTGCCTCCTGGGGTACTGCCTCCTGGGGTACTGCCTGCTCGGGTACTGCCTCCTGGGGTACTGCCTGCTCGGGTGCTGCCTCCCCGGTCACCGCCTCCCCGGCGGGCCCTCAGCGCGAGTTGCCGTGCTCGGTCCCGACCGTCTTCCGGGTCCCGGCCGTTTCCTGCGCAAGCCCGAGCGCGGTCGCGATCTCGTCGGCCCAGGCCCGGATCGATGCCCAGTCACGCAGGTCGCCGTACCGGCCGCCGCCCATCGCCCGATACCTCAGGCGGGTGGACAACGGCAGGCCCGCGCGCTGGTATACCCCGGCGAAGGCGCGATAGTCGCGCGGTTGCACCAGATCTCGCAGGCGGGCGATGTCCGGGGGCACCCGGCGGGCGAGCCTGCCGCCGATCGGGCCGCGCAGGGCGGGACCGAGACCGACGGTGAACAGCCACAGGTCGGTCTCGCGGAGTTCCCGGTCGTGGGCGCGGATGTAGCCCTCGGCGGCCGGGAGCAGATTCATGTCGTGGACAGCGCTGCCGAGCACCACGGCGTCGAACAGGCTCAGTTCCGGGGCGTGCTCGACTTCGCTCACCTCGACGTGCCCGCCACGGGCGGTGAGGTTCTCGGCGATGAAGTCGGCGATGTCCCTGGTCGAGCCCTGTTCCGTAGCGTAGAGAACCGCGATCCGCTTCGGTGTCGATGTCATGGATCCAGCGTCCTCGCAGGTCGTGGGCTGGAGGCAGAGTCCTCGTACCCGCTCGCCCGGGACCAATGCCATGTCTGTCCCGGTCCGAGGACACGTTCTGTGCCCTCCACACAGACCCGGATCGGGTCGGCGGTGCTCGGGTGCAGGCGCAGCACGATATCGGTGTGGGTCAGGATCACGGTCACCGGCTGGCCGCGGAAGGAGACGGTGAACTCGGCTTCGCGCAGTTCTACCGGCAGGACCGGATGTAGCAGCAGCATGTCGTCGCGGGTCTCCAGACCGCCGTAGCAGCGGATGATCATGTCGGCGGTGCCCGCCATCGCGCCCAGGTGCACCCCTTCGCGGGTGGTGCCGCCCTGGGTGTCGTCGAGGTCGGCGGCCAGCGCCTGGGTGAACAGCTGCCAGGAGGCGGCGCGGTCGGTGCGGGCGAGCACCCAGGCGTGCGCGAGCCTGCTCAGGGTGGAGCCGTGGCTGGTGCGGGCCAGGTAGTAGGAGACCGTGCGGGGGATGAGCTCGCCGGGCAACGCGTAGCCGAGGTGGGCGAAGACCTCCCGCAGTTCCTCGGCGGAGAACAGGTAGAACAGCATCAGCACATCGGCCTGTTTGGACAGTTTGTACCGGTTCGTGCTGTCGCCCTCGGCGTCGAGGATCAGGTCGAGGCGTTCCACATTGCCGTAGCGGGCGCGATAGCGGTCCCAGTCGAACTCCTCGAGCTCCTCGTAACCCTCGAACTGGGAGATGATGCCGTCGCGGTGGAAGGGCACGCGCAGTCTGCGGCTCACGTGGTCCCAGTGCGAGGGTTCGTCGGCGCCGACGCGCAGCCGTTGTCGCACCGGCGTGCAGTCCAGGCCGTCGAGCAGACGCACGATCTCGCCCGCCCGCTGCAACACCCAGGAGGCGAGCACATTGGTGTAGGTGTTGTTGCGCAGCCCGCGCGCCGGACGGTCCGGGTAGCCGTCGTGGTATTCGTCCGGGCCCATGACGCCGTCGATGTCGAAACGGCCGGTCGCCGGGTCGGGCACCGCCATGTCGGCGAACAGCCGGGCGACCTCCACCACGATCTCCGCGCCGCACTCGACGAGGAAGCGCTGGTCGGCGGTGGTCCGGTAGTACTGCCAGACGCTGTAGGCCAGCGCGAGCCCGACGTGACGCTGCCGGAACGAGTTGTCCGGCATCCACCTGCCGGTGCGCGGGTTGAACAGCTCGGTCGGGGTCTCCTCCCGCCCGTCGCTGCCGCTCTGCCACGGGAACAGCGCACCCGACCAGCCCGCGGTGCGCGCCGCGACCCGGGCGCGGTCGAGCCGCCG
This sequence comes from Nocardia farcinica, assembly GCF_029867845.1. Lineage (GTDB taxonomy): Bacteria > Actinomycetota > Actinomycetes > Mycobacteriales > Mycobacteriaceae > Nocardia > Nocardia farcinica_A. Next base: position 3,489 of record NZ_JARWRU010000590.1, read on the forward strand.
GTAGCGATACCACAGGGCGGCGCGGGTCAGTTCCGGTCGGCGCAGGGTCAGCATCGGGTGCACGAAGGTCTCGTCCCAGAAGATGTGCCCGCGATAGGCCTCGCCGTGCAGTCCGCGCGCGGGCAGTCCGGCATCGCGATCGTGGCCCGCGTCGGGCACGGACTGCAGCACATGGAAGACGTGCAGGTTGAGCGCGAGCTGCACGGTCGTGCCGTCGCCGGCGAGCCGGATGCCGAAGCGTTCCCACACCCGCGCCCAGGCATCGACCTGGTCGGCCAGCAGAGCGGGAAAGCGACGGGCGCGGCCGATCCGGGAGGCCACGTCGAGGGCGGGCGTGGAGATCGCGCGATCGCGGGAGGTCGCGACCGCGGCGATCTTCTCGACCATCACGGGCACGCCGGGGCGGACCCGGATGGTGAGTTCGTGACCGGGGCGGGGTTGCGACTGTGCCCGGTGTCGCGTGACCGGCGCCATGGTGCGGGTGCGCACCGCGAGGGCGAGGGTGATGCCGGACTGGTCGGTGGCGGTCTCGTACAGCACGGTGTGCCGGTCGAGTTCGCGATGCGCGCCGGCGGTGAGGTGCCTGCCACGCAGCAGCCGGTCGGCGGCGACGTTCCGATTGGCCACGGCGGTTTCGATGGCCGAGCCGATCACCACCTCGCCGGTCCAGTTCTGTGCCTCGACGGTGAGTTCGAGGGCGGCCAGATGCGGATCGGTGCGCGAATGGAAGCGTCGGGTCACCACGCGGGTGCACCGCCCTCGCTCGTCCCGGTGGACATCGGCGAAGGTCAGCACCCCGGTGCGCAGGTCGAGTTCGCGCCGGTGCGAGACCACGGTGGGACCGCCGGGCGAGTACACCGGACCGTCGGCGGGCCGGACGGTCAGGAAGGTCCAGTCCGGGGTGTTGACCAGATGCTCGGTCTCCACGATGCGGTCACCGAGGTCGGAGGTGCAGCGGTTGTAGATCCCCGCCAGGTAGGTGCCGGGGTAGTGCACCGCGTCGCACACGCTGCCGGGGACCGAGCCACGGGTCGCCCAGTAGCCGTTCCCGGTGGTGCACAACGCCTCTCGCGTGCCCTCCTCGGCCGGGAGGAAGTCGTCGTACACCAGGCTCCAGCCGTCCGGGCCGCCCACCGTGGCCCCGCCACCCCATCGTTGCGCGCCCCGGCTGTCCGGGGCGGGCTCCAGCCCGGTCAGCTCCAGTCTGCTCAGGTCAGTCACCACCAGGTCGGCGCCGGCGGATTCGAGTTCGGCGCCGCCACCGCGCCGGTCCACCCCGATCACCCGGCCGAAGCCGCCCGCGGCCGCGGCGCGCACCCCGCTGGTCGCGTCCTCGACCACGACGATGTCGATCGGGGGGATACGCAGCCTGCGTGCCGCCTCGAGGAACATGGCCGGGTCCGGTTTGCCGGGCAGGTGCAGGCGCGCGGCGTCGGTGCCGTCGACGCGGACGGTGAACAGATCCTCCAGTCCGGCCGTGCGCAGCACGGCGACGCTGTTGCGGCTGGCCGTCACCACCGCGGTCGGGATGTGGGCGTCCCGCAGCCGGGCCAGCAGTTCGGCGGCGTCGGGGAAGACCCGCACACCCACCCGGGTCAGCTCGCGAGCGAACAATTCCTGTTTGCGCCTGGACATTCCGGCGACCGTCAGCGCGGTGGCGTCGTCGCCGGGATCGCCTTCGGCGACGGTGAGGCCGAGGGAGCCGAGGAACGAGCGGACACCGTCCTCGCGGGTGCGGCCGTCGATCCACGTGCGGTAGTCGCGGTCGGGGTCGAACCGGCGGTCCGGGCGGCCGAGGGCGGGCAGCACCTCGTCGAACAGCGCCTTCCACGCCGCCGCGTGCACCGCCGCGGTGTCGGTGACCACGCCGTCCATGTCGAAGACGACCGCGCCGTGGTCGTCGGCCGTGCGGCCCCGCGAGGTGGGGAGGTTCTCCAGCCGCACGGCTCACCCTCCTCGTCTCCGGGCCGGCAACGATTCCTTTAGTTTGCTCGGACGTTGCCGATCATGGGAAGGGGTCGCAGTTCTTCACCCGGGACAGGTCGTCCACACCCCCGGCCGGGACCGGTGTCGTCGGCCTGCCTCGTGGTGGCCGAGTTGCGGCCTGTGCGGTGGCGCCGGGCCGGTGGTCGGTTCAGTCGCGGCCGAGAAGCAGACAGCCCGCCAGTGGTCCGCCGCCGGCCGACACCACGGCGACCTCGTGCCTTCCCCGCAGCTGGCGAGCGCCCGCCCGGTCCTGCAACTGGAGGACGGCCTCGTGCAGGAACCCGAGCCCGTGCAGCCGTCCACCGGACAGCTGCCCGCCCTGGGTGTCCAGCGGCAGCCTGCCGTCATGGGCGATGGTGCGGCCCTCGTCGAGGAAGGCACCCACCTCGCCGCGCTCGCAGAAGCCGAGGGCCTCCAGCCACACCAGGGTCAGGAAGCTGAAGCCGTCGTAGAGTTCGGCGAAGTCGACGTCGGCGGGGGTGAGGTCGGTGCGCGCCCACATCGCCGCGGCGGCGTCGTGCGCGGCCATGGTGTCGAGGTCGGCGCGGCCGAACCAGGTGGGCGAATCGTGCAGCGCGCCGCCGGAGGCCAGGATGCGCACCGGGGGACGGCGCAGGTCGGCCGCGGTGTCGGCGGCGCTGATCACCACGGCGGTGCACCCGTCGACGGGGATGTCGCAGTCGAGCAGGCACAGCGGGTCGGAGATCATCCTGGCGGCGAGGTAGTCGTCGAGGGTGACCGGCTCGCGCAGCACGGCGGTCTCGTTGCGGGCGGCGTTGGCGCGATTGTTGATCGCGATGCGGGCCAGATCCTCCCGGCGGGTGCCGAACAGTTCCATGTGCCTGCGGGCCAGCAGCGCCACCCACACCGCGGCCGAGGTCGCGTAGTAGGGCGCGAACATGGCGCCGGTGCCGGTCAGCCTGCCGCCGCCCGCGCCGGTCTGCGACGGCCGCCTGCCGGACCTGCGCACGCTCGCCTCGGTCACCACCCGGAAACAGACGACGTGCCGGGCGAACCCCGCGTGCACGGCGGCGATCGCGTTGAGCACCTGGGCCAGCTGCCCCGGGCCCTCGGGGCCGCCGCAGTACCAGTTCAACCGCAGGCCGAGTGCCTGCTGCACCTCGGGCACCCCGACGCCGGAGAAGCCGGGCATGTGGTCGGCGCGGCCCGGCCAGGTGGCCACGCCGTCGATGTCGGCGAAGGACAGGCCCGCGTCGGCGACCGCCTCGCCGATCGCCTCCAGGGCCAGCGACAGAGCGGAGCGGTCGAGGCCGCGCCCGACGGCCGACTGCCCGACACCGGACACCACCGCCGAGTCCTCGGCGCGCACGGTCATGCGTTCCCCTCCTGGATCGTCATGCGTTCCCCTCCGGGAGTGCGGACTCGGCGTCGGCGACCGCCAGGGTCGCCTGGGGCAGGGTGACGTCCTCGGCCACCCGCTCGAAGACCAGCCGCAACGGCGCCCCGACGGCCAGCCCCTCGGTCGTGCGGACCATGTTGCCCTCCGCGTCGAGCAGATCGGTCAACAGCCGCAGGTCGTCCTGCTCGGCCAGCGCCAGCAGCACTACGACGAACGGCACCTCGACGCCGGGCAGCCACGGCTGGACGTTCAACGTCCACGACAACAGCGTGGCCTTTCCGCTGACCGGCTCGGGCACCGGCCCGTCGGCGTGGCAGCGCCTGCACACCGGCGCGGGCGGCAGCAGCCAGGTGCGGCACTCACGGCAGCGCAGCACCGACCAGCCCGCCGCCGAGCCCGACCAGTGGTGCCGGTTGTCGTCGGTGACCAGCGGCAGCGGACGGCTCACGGGGTCCACTCGAGCGGCAGTGCCACCAGGCCGGAGACCGAGCCCACGTGGTCGTCGACCACCGCGCCCTCGGGGATGCGGTAGTCGGGGATGCGCTTGTGCCATTCCTCGATCACGATCTCGAGTTCGACGCGCGCCAGATGTGAGCCGAGGCAGCGGTGCTTGCCCGCGCCGAAGGCGATGTGCCGGTTGGGTTTGCGGCCGAAGACCACCTCGGCGGCGTTGTCGAACTCCAGCGGGTCGCGGTTGGCCGCCGCGGTCGCCAGCACCACGCGGTCACCCGCCTTGACCGGGCAGCCGCCGATCTCCACGTCGGTGGTGACCACCCGGCTGGTGTTGACCACCGAGTACGCGCGCAGCATCTCCTCGGTGACATCGCGCGCGGCGACCTCGCCCGCGGCCACCGCGGCCCGGTGCCCGGGATGGGTGGCCAGGTGGCGGAAGGTGTAGCCGAGGGCGTTGGCCACGGTGTCCAGGCCGGCCATGTACAGCTGGAAGGCCATGGCCAGGGATTCTTCCCCGGTCAGCGGGCGACCGCTCGGCAGCGGGGCGCTGACCAGCGTGGTGAGCAGATCGTCCTTCGGTTCGCGTCTGCGGCAATCGAGCTGCCCGGTGAGGTAGCGCATGATCTTGCGGCGCACGCCGGTGCGGATCGCGTAGTCGGGATCGTCCTCGGGCCTGGTGTGCATGAGGGTGCCGACCCAGGCCAGCAGTTGCGGCGCGTCCTCGAGCGGCATGCCCATGAGGGTGAGGAACACCCGCGTCGGCAGGTCCTTGGCGAACTCGGCGACGAAATCGATGCCGCCCCTGCCGGAGAAGGCGTCGATGAGTTCGCCGCACTGCCTGCGGATGTCCGGGGCCAGGTCCTGGGCCACCTTGGGCGCGAAGAAGGGCGCGACCAGGGTGCGGTATTCGGCGTGCAGCGGCGGGTCGACCTCGACCGGGATCCACGGTTTCTTCGCCGCCGCCATCTCGGCCGATTCGAACGCCTCGACCGAACGGCTGGAGAAGGTCTGCCAATCCTGGAAGGCTTCTCGGACGTCGGCGTAGTCGAGCAGGTACCAGACCGGCCGTGGCGCCGCGGTCCGGTTCACCCGGACGGGGCAGCCGTCGCGCAGTTCGTCCCAGCGGGCGAACTGGTCGGCCCGCATGTCGGTGTCGGTCCGGTGGTCGAACGTCGTCTCGAAGGGGGCGGCCGGTGGTGCGGTCTCGGTCATCAGGGTCGACCTCGCAGTCCGATGTGGTGGATTCCCCGCCAAAGTTACCACCCTTCCTCGCTTACCTAGTTAGCCTTCTGAAAACGAATCGGCGTCTTCTCGCGCCGTTGCCGGAAAGGTTGGCCATCCCGTGGAACTGCATCTGGGCAAGGACAAGTGCGTCGGGCACGCCCAGTGCTTCGCGGCCTCGCCGCGGCTGTTCCCGCTCGACGACGAGGGGTACAGCGCGCTGACCGACACCGAGATCGACCCGGCCGACCGGGCCGAGGCCGAGGACGGTGTCGAGGCGTGCCCGGAACGGGCGCTCGTGCTGCGGGACTGGCAGCGGGAAGTCCGGCGAGAGACGAGCGTCACATGGTATACCTGGTGAACCTTGTCCACGCGGCGGTGGGCACGACGAGAGGGCTGCGAACATGCGCGTTTTGGTGACCGGCGTCAGTGGACTGGTCGGCCGGACCACGGCTGCCCGGCTGGCCGGGGCCGGACACGAGGTCGTCGGCCTCAGCCGCAGTGCCCCCTTGGAGCTACCGCGTGGCGTGCGGCACCTGCGAGGCGACATCAGCGACGAACAGTTGCTCGCCCGCGCCTGTGCGGGTGTGGACGCGATCATCCACTGCGCCTTCATGCTCGACGCCCGTGAGGGGCTCGAGGCCATGGAGCGCACCAATGTCGGGGGCACCGCCAAGCTGATCGCGGCCGCGGAGGCCGCGGGCGTGCGGCGGGCCGTCTTCCTGTCCTCGGTCACCGTCTACGGCCCGCGCTCGGGCCCGGACGAGCCGCCGCGCACCGAAGCCGGCGGGGCCACCCCGCATCCCGACCAGCCGTACGCGGTGCACAAGCTTGCCTGCGAGAAGCTGTTCGAGGAGTCGTCGATGTCGACGGCGCTGGTGCGCGCGGCCATCATCCTCGGCCGCGGCACCGACAACCGGTTGCAGGAGAACCTGGCCGCCGCCCGGCACATCACCGCCAGCGGCGCCGAATACCCGTGGCAGATCATCCACCACGACGACGTGGCACGCTTCCTGCTCATGGCGGTGACCTCCGACAAGACCGGCGTGGTCAACCTGGCCGCCGACGAACCGGTGAGCCAGCGCGAGATCGCCCGCGTGCTCGAACGCAAGGTGGTCGCCGCGCCGCCCTCGGCGATGATCGCCGCCGCCAAGGTCGCGGGCAAGCAGTTGCACATCACCGCGGGCGAGGTCGCCTGCGCGCTGCGTATGCCCGTCGCGGATCTGACCGTGCTCCAGCAGGAATGGGGCTTCACCGCCGTGTGGAATGGGCCGGAGATCATCCGTGACACCCGGCTGGCCGTCACCGGCCGGACCACCAGCGGCGGTCGGGTCGTGCCCGCCCGCGGCCGTATCCCCTATCGCCACCAGATCCTGCCCGCCGACACCCCGCCGCCGGACGGCGTCCAGTTCGAGCACGCAGGCCCGGAGGAGCTGCGCGGCGAGTTCGACACCCCGATCGACCCGCGCTTCCCGGTCTACTCCCAGACCAACCTCGCCGAGGCGCTGCCCGGCCCGTCCACGGCCCTGACCCTGGACATCCAGGGCCGGGCACTGCGCGGCACCACCTCGGCGGTGGCCGAGCTGCTCGGACTGCCGGGCGCGCTCGGCGTCGAGGCCGCTGCGCGCCTGCAGGCCGTGCACGCCCACCGCATGTACATCAACGCCTCGGGCACCTACCAGGTCTCGCTGGTCATGCCGGGCACCGACCCGGACGAGCTGGCCGCCCAGTTCAGCGGCACCCACGCCGACGAGCTGCCCGGCGGTACGGCCGCGGTGGCGGGCAGCTACCAGCCCCCGGCCACTTCGGCGGTGCAGATGCGGCGCGCCACGGCCGGGGTCGGCACCAGGGTGCTCTCGCTGATCCCCTCGGTGGACAAGGACGTCGACGAGGTCAGGGCCGAGACCGAGCGGCTCGAGGGCTTGCTCGCCGAGTCCGCGACCATGTCCGACGAGCGCCTGCAACAGACCCTGCTGCTCGGCGCGGACCTGCTCGCCTACGCCTGGACGGTGCAGGGCGTG
>NZ_JARWRU010000591.1 GCF_029867845.1 Nocardia farcinica
TGACCGAGTTCGCTGGCCGCGTAGTCTATTCGCTGCTCCTTGATTGCGGCTCCTCCGGTGTCGTGCCCGGCTGCCCGGGCTGCTTCACCGAGACGACGACGCGGCGCCGCGCGGTGTGACACGACTCGGAGTGACCCGCGACACACGGCCCTGCCGACGGTCAGATCGAATAGGTGACTCCGGTGAGGCGTTCGGAGAGGTCGAACAGCTCGCGGGCGACCCGCTCGTCGCGCGAGGCCTTGGTCGACCCGACCCGCACCGGATGCCCGCGCAGGCCGCCGAGCTTGTCGGGCCCGTAGAAGGCGCCTGGCTCGACCGGCATGGTGGCGGCGAACAGCTGGGGCAGCGCGCCGTTGTCGGCGCTCTGGGCCAGCAGCCGGTTGCCCAGGGCCATGATCGAATCCATGAAGGTCTCGGTGTGTGACTGCAGGTCGGTGGCGGCGTAGCCGGGGTGGGCGGCGACCGAGCGGATCGGCGAGCCCGCGGCGGTGAGCCTGCGCTGGAGCTCGTAGGCGAACATCAGATTCGCGAGCTTGGCCTGGCCGTAGGCCCGCCAGGTCTGGTACTTGCGGCGCTCCCAGTTCAGATCGTCGAGATCGATCACGCCGATGGCGTGGGCGCCGCTGGAGACGGTGACCACCCGGTCGGTGATCTTGCCGAGCAGCAGCCCGGTGAGCGCGAAGTGGCCGAGGTGGTTGGTGCCGATCTGCATCTCGAAGCCGTCGGCGGTGCGGCGCTGCGGCACCGCCATCACCCCGGCGTTGTTGACCAGCACGTCCAGTGTCTCCACACCGTCGGCGAAGGCGCGCACCGACGACAGGTCGGCCAGGTCGAGGCGGCGCACGTCGGCGCGGGGGCCGATCTCGGCGGCGACCCGTTCGGCCTTGGCCAGATCGCGGCAGGCCATGATCACGTGCGCGCCCTTGGCGGCCAGCGCCTTGGCCGTGACGGCGCCGAGCCCGCCGTTGGCGCCGGTGACCACGAAGGTCCGGCCGGTCTGATCGGGGATATCCGTGGCTTCCCAGCGGCTCATGGCGACGAGTGTAGCCCGGCGGGCCGAACACCATCGGGCATTGAGATAGGGTTACCTAACTTCGATCCGACCCCGACCGGACCCAGTGAGGGAATCGTGACCACAACCACCGACCACCGGGACGGCTACGTGCCCTTTCCCAGCGAGGCAGCCGAGGCCTACCGCGCCGCCGGTTACTGGAAGGGGCAGCCGCTGGGCGATCTGCTGCGCGAGACCGCGCGGCAGCACCCCGAGCGCATCGCCCTGCGCACCGACGCGGGCGAGCGCGACTACGCCTGGGTGGACGCCGAGGCCGACCGCATCGCCCACGGCCTGATCGCGCTCGGCATCACCCCCGGCGACCGGGTCGTGGTCCAGCTGCCGAACGTGCCCGAGTTCCTGACCGTTCTGTTCGGCCTGCTGCGCGCGGGCGCCATCCCGGTGCTCACCCTGCCCGCGCACCGCAGGGCCGAGATCGAGCATCTGACCCGGCTGTCGGAGGCGGTGGCCTACGTGATCGCCGACACCGCGGGCGGTTTCGACTACCGTGAGCTGGCGCAGACCGTGCGCGAGCAGGCGCCCAGCCTGCGCCACGTGCTCGTGCTCGGCGATCCCGGCCCGTTCACCGACCTGAGCACCATTGCGCGCGAGGGTGATTCGCTGCCCGAGATCGACCCGTCCGACATCGCGCTGATGCTGGTCTCCGGCGGCACCACCGGCCTGCCCAAGCTGATCGCGCGCACCCACGACGACTACGTCTACAACGCCACCGCCAGCGCGCGGATCTGCGAGCTCACCGCCGACGACGTCTACCTGGCGACCCTGCCGGCCGCGCACAACTTCCCGCTGGCCTGCCCAGGCATCCTGGGCAGCGTGAGCGTGGGCGCGTCGGTGGCCTTCGTCAGCGACCCGAGCCCGGAGAACGCCTTCGCCGCCGTCGAGCGGCACGGGGTGACGGTGACCGCGGTGGTCCCGCCGCTGGCCCAGCTGTACTGCGCGGCCGTGGAATGGGAAGAGGCCGACCTGAGTTCGCTGCGGCTGCTCCAGGTCGGCGGCGCGCGGCTGGCCGATGTGAACGCCAGGGAGGTGACCCCGGCGCTGGGCTGCGCGCTCCAGCAGGTGTTCGGCATGGCCGAGGGCCTGCTCAACTACACCCGCCTCGACGATCCCGACGAGCTGATCTGCACCACCCAGGGCAGGCCGATGTCGCCGGCCGACGAGCTGCGCATCGTCGACGGCGAGGGCAACGACGTGGCTCCCGGCGAAGAGGGCGAACTGCTCACCCGCGGCCCCTACACCCTGCGCGGCTACTACCGCGCTCCCGAGCACAACGCCCGCGCCTTCACTCCCGACGGCTACTACCGCAGCGGTGACCTGGTGCGCCGCCTGGAATCCGGGCACCTGATCGTCTCCGGCCGGATCAAGGACGTCATCAACCGCGGCGGCGAGAACGTCTCCTGCGACGAACTGGAGGAGCACCTGCTCGCCTATCCCGGCGTCCGCCACGCCGCCGCTGTCGGCCTGCCCGATCCCGCTCTCGGCGAGAAGGTGTGCGCGGTGCTGGTGGTCGAGGGCGAGATGCCGACCCTGCCCGCGATCAAGACCTTCCTGACCGAGCGCGGCCTTGCCACCTACAAGCTGCCCGACGTGCTGCGCCGGACCGACGTCCTGCCGATCACGGCGGTCGGCAAGATCGACAAGAAGGCGCTCAGGGCCACCTACAGCTGAGCGGAGAACACTTCGGGGGGGGGGCCCGGGTGGGGGTGGGGCCCCCCCGGGGGTGGGGGGGGGGGGGGGGGGGGGGG
>NZ_JARWRU010000592.1 GCF_029867845.1 Nocardia farcinica
TTCAGGCGCACGGCGTGCAGCACATCGGCGTGCAGGGCGTCGGCGCGCCCGGCGATCTCCTCGACGCGCATCAGTGCCGGAGCGAACTTGTCGCCCTCGGCGGCGGGCAGCGAGGCCACATTGATCTCGATGTTGAGCTGCGAGCTGGTGGCCGCGGCGCGGGCGGCGTCGGCGGCGGCGCCGATGTCGGTGACCACGTTCGGGTTGCCGATCGGCAGCAGCTCCGCGGCCAGCGAGAGCACCTCGTCGGCCTCGTCGACCACCGCGGCGGGCACCCGGGCGGCCTCGATCAGCGCGGCCTCGATGGCGGCCTTGCGCGCCGCGGCCTCCTCCTCGGTGCCCTTGGGCAGCTTGTAGGCAGCGCCGACGGCGGTGAAGGCGGCGGCGTCGGCGTCGGCCAGCGCCAGCGCGCGCTCGCGGGCGGCGTCGGCGGCCTCGATGATCCGATCGATCACCGGACGGTGCTCGGCGTCCTTGGCGCGGGTGGTGTAGCGGGCCACCATCGCGACCAGCGCGGCGCCCTGAGCGGCGTGCAGCGCGGCGACGGCGCCGCCGCCGGGGGCGGGCCCCTTAGCGCCCAGCTCGGACAGATAGCCGGCGAGGGTGGCGGAGCCGAAGGACCCGGCCGAGGCGGGCGAGGTGCTATCCGGGGACGAGGTGGTCGGCTGCGACACGGAGTTTCGGCCTTTCGGTGACGGCGAATGACTACGGCATCACGCTACTCGGCGCGGTGACCTCCACCGCACGCGACACCGCGTGCCATCCGATGCGTGGCTCATCGGTTGCCAGGGTTATGTTGTGGCTATGCGGATCGGATTGGGCATCAACTATTCGGGCGGCTTCAAGGAGGTCGCGGCCGAGGTCGCCGACCTGGAGAAGGCCGGCCTCGACATCGTCTTCGTGCCCGAGGCGTACTCCTTCGACGCGGTCAGCGCGCTGGGCTATCTCGCGGCCAGGACCGAACGGGTCGAACTGGCCTCGGGCATCATGCAGATCTACACCAGGACGCCCAGCCTGACCGCCATGACCGCCGCGGGCCTGGACTTCGTCTCCGACGGCCGTTTCCTGCTCGGCCTCGGCGCCTCCGGTCCGCAGGTCGTCGAGGGTTTCCACGGCGTACCCTATGACGCGCCCATCGGCCGCACCAGGGAGCTGGTGGAGATCTGCCGCAAGGTGTGGCGGCGCGAGCGCCTGGAATACCAGGGCAAGCACTACCAGATTCCGCTGCCCGCCGACCGTGGCACCGGTCTCGGCAAGGCGCTCAAGCTCATCAATCACCCGGTGCGCCCGAACATTCCGATCCTGCTGGCCGCGCTCGGCCCGAAGAACGTCGAACTGGCCGCCGAGGTGGCCGAGGGCTGGCAGCCGATCTTCTTCCTGCCGGAGAAGGCCGGGGAGGTCTGGGGCGATGCGCTGGCCGCGGGCAAGGCCAAGCGTGATCCGGCCCTCGGCGACCTCGAGGTGTTCGCCGGACCGGCGCTGGCCATCGGTGAGAACGTGACCCCGCTGCTGGAGTTCGTCAAGCCGCACCTGGCGCTCTACATCGGCGGCATGGGCGCCAAGGGCAAGAACTTCTACCACACCCTGGCCACCCGCTACGGCTACGGCGCCGAGGCCGACCGCATCCAGGAGCTCTACCTGGCAGGCAGGAAGGAAGAGGCCACCAAGGTGGTCCCCGACGACCTGGTGCGCGACATCTCGCTGATCGGCCCGGCCGGATTCGTCAAGGAACGCGTCGCCGCCTTCAAGGAGGCAGGCGCGACCGTGCTCAACGTGGTCCCGCTGGCGGGCACCCCCGCCGAGCGCGTCGGTCTCATCGAGCAGCTGCGCGCACTGGTCTGACCGGGGCCTGCCCCGCCCCTGCGGGTGACCGTCCGCACAGACGAAGACGGGGGGGCCGCCCCGGGGGGGGGGGGCGGGGGGGGGGTGGGGGGGGTTTGCGGCGGAGGGGGGCCGGCCCCCCGGCCAAGGGGGGGGGGGGGGG
>NZ_JARWRU010000593.1 GCF_029867845.1 Nocardia farcinica
CAACCGCACCGCCCGCGCCCTGGCCACGGCCGCTTCGGCGGCCGCTTGCGCCGCCACCGCTTCGGCCTCGGCTTCCTCGGCGGCGAGCACCAGTTCGTCGAGATCCGCTGTGCGGGGCGCACCCGCGGGTTCCGGGCGAGCGGGCGGGGGAGTGGCGCTCCGCGGCGCGGGGCCCACGTGATCGTCGCTGTCGGTGAGCTGGCTCATCGCCGATTCCTCGCTGTGGGAACGGATCCCGGTGCACCCCGCGATCCGTTCGACGGCTCCGATGGGTGCCACGGCGTCGCGTCCGGGTTGCCGGACCTGAAGTGCTGACTATAGCCATGCGAGAACGACGTTATCATGTTCTGTCCGCCGCGGCGTCGCTATTTGTGGTGGTCAAGAATGCGAATTGGCGACCGGGTGGATATCGCCGCGGCTCGCAAGTCGTCTCGGGAGGGGGCGTGGCGCGCCATGGTGAATATGCTATTCTCTCTGACAGAGAATGCGAATATCGCCACCGTGTGGACGCCGGGGTCTGCCGACCCTGTGCCGCGCCCCGGTGGCGTCGCTCGCGGGAAGGGTGCGGGATGAGCGTGTCACTGCTGCTCGACATGGCGGCGTCGAGCGACCCGGATCGGACGGCCGTCGTCGGCGATCACGTGCGCTGGACCGCCGCCCGCCTCGCCGAACTCGCCGACGGCGGGGGCGCCAGGATCGCGGGCACGCCCTGCCGCAGTGTGGCCTACCTCGGCACCGGCGGTCCCATGCTTCCGCTGCTCGTCTTCGCCTCCGCCCGTGCGGGCGTGCCGCTCACGCCGTTGAACTACCGCCTCGGCGGGGCGGCCCTGCGAGATCTGCTGGACAGGCTCGACACCCCGCTGCTGGTCTGCGACAGCGAATACCTCGATGTCGTGGCCGAGTTCGACGGCGTGACCATCGCCTCGGAGGAATTCGCCGAGCAGGCGGCCCACGGTGGCGCCGTCGAGAACCCGGGGGCAGGCGCCGTCGCGAGCGGCGGTGGCCGTGCGGGAGACGGTGAGATCGCGGTCGTGCTGTTCACCTCCGGCAC
>NZ_JARWRU010000594.1 GCF_029867845.1 Nocardia farcinica
GGTGCCCCCCCGCCGCGGGGGGCAGGTGGGCCCACCCAAACCCCCCCGGCGGGGGGGGATCCCCCGGCCCCCCCCCCCGGCGAGCGCGGCGGGGCCGCGCAGACCCCGGCCGCCCCCAGCACTCCGGCGCAGCACACCGGGGCACAGAACACCGCAGGGCCGAACTCCCCCGGGCAGGGTCCGCGCCAGGAGCCACAGCGCGACCCGATGTACGACACCGGCATGATCCCGATCCCGCCGCGCCAGCTGCCCCCGCCCGACGAGGAGATCACCAAGCGGGTGCAGCGCGGTCCGAAGCTCATTCCCGGCGCCTCGGTGGCGGGCGGCCGCTACCGGCTGCTGGCCAGCCACGGCGGCGCGCGTGGGCTGAAATTCTGGCAGGCGCTTGACATCAAGCTCGACCGCGAGGTGGCGCTGACCTTCGTCGACGCCGACCAGAAGGCCACCGACAACAACGGCCAGGACGGCCCGCAGGCCATCCTGTCGCGCACTCTGCGCCTCGGCCGGATCAACTCGCCCGGCCTGGCCCGCGTGCTCGACGTGGTGCGCGGCAGCTCCGGCGGCATCGTGGTCGCCGAGTGGACGCCGGGCCGGTCGCTGCGCGAGATGGCCGAGACCGTGCCGTCGCCGATCGGCGCCGCCCGCGCCATCCGCGCGCTGGCCTCGGCCGCCGAGCTGGCCCATCGCGGTGGCGGCGCACTGTCGATCGACCACCCCGACCGGGTGCGCATCAGCGCCTCCGGCGATGCCGTGCTCGCCTTTCCCGGCACCCTCGGCGACGCCGACGCCCAGTCCGACGTGCGCGGCCTCGGCGCGATGCTCTACGCGCTGATCACCGCCCGCTGGCCGCTGCGCCCCGGCGGGGTGAGCGGCGCCGCGGCCACGGTGGGCGGGCTGCGACTCGCCGATTTCGGCCCCGACGGCACCCCGGTGGAACCGCGCCAGATCCGGCCCGAGGTGCCCTTCGAGATCTCCGCGGTCGCGGTGCGCTCGCTGGAGTCCGACAAGGGCGTGCGCACCGCGGCCACCGTCCAGCACGTGCTCGAGCAGGCCTCGGTCGTCGACCAGAAGACCGACTTCATCCCGGTGCTGCGCCTCGGCCAGCGTCAGCAGCCGCTCGGCGACGATTCGCTGGCCGATCCCGAGCTGCTCGCCCAGGAGCGGGAACGCTCGCAGCGGATGCTGTGGGTGATGGTCGGTCTCGGCGTGCTGGCCGCGCTGGTGGTCGGCGTGGTGATCTGGTGGATGGTGAGCATCTTCGCCCCCGGCGCCTCCGACGCGCCGCTGGACGAGCAGCGCAACATCGGCCTGACCACCGAGGCCACGCCGTCGCCCGCCCCGGGTTCACCCGCCGCCGCGCCGAACAATTCCGTCGACGGCGGCGTGCCGGTCCCGGTCACCGAGGTGGCGGTGTTCTCCCCGCAGGGCACCCCGGACGGGGTGAACTCGGTGGACGCGGTGCTCGACAACGACCCGGCCACCGTGTGGCGCACCGACCAGTACTTCCAGCAGTTCCCGGCGTTGAAGAAGGGCGTCGGCCTGATCGCCACGCTGCCGAGCCCGGCGAAACTGACGAATGTCTCGATCGTCTCGCCCACGTCTGGCACCTCGGTGGAGATCCGCACCGCGCCCACCAATTCGCCGAGCCTGGACCAGACCCAGCTGATCGGCTCGGGCGTGCTGGCCGACGGCCTGACCGAGATCCCGGTCACCGCCGACCAGTCCGCGCGCTACGTGCTGGTGTGGATCACCGGGCTGAGCACCGATGGCAGCCAGTTCCAGTCCGCCATCGGCGAACTGCGCTTCGACGCCGCGCCCTGACCCCGGTTCGCGGGCACGCGGGTGGTCGACGGCGGACGCCGCGAGACCCTTGCCCGGCCTGACGGCTCACCGCTTCGGCGTGTGCTGCCCGACTCACCGATGTGCACGTGCATTCGCACGTGCGCTTTTGCTGTGGTTGCTGCCCGTTCGGACCTGCCGATATGATCGGCGGGCGCTCTCGGCGGGGGAGTTTTCCGAGTTCTCGTTCCATCGACTCGGATGTCGCGGAGTTCATCTGCGCTGGACGGTCGCCGACGACCGGTACCGGTGTGCACTGTCCAAGGGGTTGGTTTGTCGTCAGAAGTGAACGAAGATTCTCGAAGGGGGAGTTCGCGGCCCGCGACGGCCGGCGAACGCTCGTTCACACTGGCCGAGGCGTCGGACGTCGCGCTGTTGCGGGCGCACGTCGCCGGTCGCGCGCACGCCTTCGCCGAACTGTTGCGCAGGCACAACGATCACCTGTGGCAGACCGCGCTGCGCACCTCCTACAACCGCGAGGACGCCGCCGACGCGCTGCAGGACGCGCTGCTGTCGGCACACCGCACGGCGGCCTCGTTCCGGGCCGAGGCGGAGGTGCGCAGCTGGCTGCACGCGATCGTGGTCAACGCCTGCCTCGACCGCATCCGGCGCAACAAGACCCGTCGCGCGATCGCGCTCGCGCCCGAGTCGCTGCCGGAGCCCACCGTGGTGCGCGACGAGTACTCCGAGCTGGAGTTGTCGATCGTGGTCGACCGGGCGCTGTTCTCGCTGCCGCCCGACCAGCGCACCGCCCTGGTGGCCGTCGACCTGGAGGGGTACAGCGTGGCCGACGCCGCCGAGATGCTCGGTGTCCCGGTGGGCACCGTCAAGAGCCGTTGCGCGCGAGCGAGGGCACGGCTGCAGGAGCGCCTGGAATTTCTGCGCGATCCTGGGAACCGGAAGTAGCGCGGGCGCGTCATTAACAGTGAAGAGCCGTACGACGATGATCACAGCGCGGCCTCACCGAGGTCGCCGGTGGCCGGTGAGCACACACCGGTGATCCGCGTCGTCGGCAGTGCTGGTCACGACAGCGACAGCCAAGGCGGACAGCCAGGCAACCAGCCAGGCGACGGCGACAGGACACAGATGTCGAGTGAGAAAGACGGAGGTGCGATGGCGACCCGGTCTGTACCGCAGCCTCCCTTCTCAACGGAGCTGCTGGCCGACCTGCACGCCGACAACGTCGAGCCGGAACTCGCCGCCCGCCTGTGGCCCGCCGTTCGCGCCGACGCGGACGCGGCGCGCTACCTGAGCGAGCTCGACGAGGTCACGGTGCGGGTACGCGCCCTCGGCGCCGCCGACGGCGTCCTACACCCCATGCCGCGCGATGTGGCCGAGCGGCTGACGGCCTTCGTCGAGTCCCTCGGCCCCGTGCCCCTCAGTCCCGCCGATGCCGACAGCCCTGTCGGCGGCACCGGCCCTGTCGGCGGCACCGGCACCGCGAGCCGGGACGAGCACTCCGCGGTCCCGGGGGAGGACCCCACCGAACGGCTCACCGGCGCGCTCCCGCGGCCCCCCTTCGCCGACGCGCCTTCCGCCGACGCGCACCCGGCGGCCGCCACGCACCCGGATCCGGCCGTCGGCCCCACCGCACGGCCGGCCACCGCCACTGCGTTGCGGC
>NZ_JARWRU010000595.1 GCF_029867845.1 Nocardia farcinica
GTGCTGGTGGTGTGCCCCGTGGGCGGTGCGGCCGCGGGCACCGCGGCCACCGCGGCGCTGTGGGCGTCGCTGCGCACCAGAGAAACCGGGACCGCTTCGATCTCCGCCCCGAGTGCGCGCGATCAGGCGGTGTCGCCGGTCTGACCACTGGGCCGTGGCCCCTCCAGGACGACCGAGTAGCCCGCGGCGCGCAGCACGCGCGCCAGCAGTTCCATCTCCACCGCGGTGCCGGTGCAGCCGATCGTGCGCAACTCGGCGACTTTCGCGTTGACCTCGAACAGTCCGCCCCCGCCGTATCGGCGCAGCAGGCCGAACAGCAGCGCGTCGTCGTCGAAGGGGCCGTCCGCCAGCCGCAGGCGGCTCGGTCCGTGCGCGGCCAGCAGGGCCGAGCGCACATAGTCGTCGGCACCGTCCGAGCAGGTGGCCCACCCGTTGCCACAGGCGGCGCAGGTGCTCTCGACTTCGGAGCGCAACCGCCCGTCGATGATGGCCTGTCGTACGGCGCACCGCATGACCGACCCACAGCGGTCGCAGCGAGTACTGCCCGCGACCACCGATTCACTGCTCACTCGCCGTGCCATCCCGCTGCCCGATCGCCTCGACGCGTGCCGACCGGTTTCTAGGTACAGCCGCGTACGCAAACGCTAACCCGGCGGATGGGGGCGCGACAAAGTATGCGTAACTCGCGGCGAGTTCTTCACCGCGAATCAGCGCACCGGCGGCTACTTCTCGTTGCGCGCCTTCGGGAAGCGCTTCTGCCCGGCGACCCAGCCGGCCATCTTCGCCCAGTGGCCCTTGCGCGGGGTCACCACGGAGGTGAGCTCGCGCTCCCACTCCTCGCTCGCGGTCAGGCCGTCGACGATCTCGACCAGCTTGTGCGCGGTGGGCAGGTCGGCCACGACCCGGTCGCCGAGCACACCATCGGCCCCGACCAGGGTGACCCGGACGCCGACGCGGCCGATCGGCTGCAGGACGGCGGTGGCCGAACCACCGTGGGCGGCCACGAAGCCCTTGACCGAATTCACCACGGAGCTCGGCACTTCGACGCGGGCGGGGGCGGTCTCAACGCTCATGTGAGCGAGTTTACCGACCGGTAGGACGCGACCGGTGGCCGACCTGTCCGGTTCGGCGAGGGCGGGCCGGGGTAGAACTGGATCCATGCGCGCCATTCAGGTTTCCGAACACGGCGGACCCGAAGTCCTCGTCGCCACCGAACTGCCCGACCCCGCTCCCGGCCCCGGCCAGGTGCTGGTCGAGACGCAGGCGATCGGTGTCAATTACATCGACACCTACCTCCGCACCGGCCTCTACCCCACCGACCTGCCCTACGTTCCCGGCTCGGAGGGCACCGGCGTGGTGCGCGAGGTCGGCGCCGGGGTGCGCGATGTCGCCGTCGGTGACCGGGTGGCGTGGGCGGCCGGTCCGGGCAGCTACGCCGAACAGGTGACCGTCCCGGCCGACGTGGTGGTGCCGGTGCCCGAGGGCATCGACCCGCCGGTGGCCGCCTCGGTGCTGTTGCAGGGCATGACCGCGCACTACCTGCTCGAGTCGGTGTACAAGCCGGAGAAGGGCGAGACCGTGCTCGTGCACGCGGGTGCGGGCGGCGTCGGCCTGATCCTCACCCAGCTCGCCGTCGCGCGCGGCGTCCGGGTGATCACCACCGTCTCCTCCGACGAGAAGGAGGAGCTCTCCCGCGAGGCGGGCGCCGCCGAGGTGCTGCGCTACGGCCCCGACCTGGCCGGGCGAGTGCGCGCCCTGACCGACGGCGAGGGCGTGGCCGCCGTCTACGACGGGGTCGGCAAGGACACCTTCGACGCCAGTCTCGACTCGTTGCGGGTGCGCGGCACGCTTGCCCTGTTCGGCGCCGCCAGCGGACCGGTCCCGCCGTTCGACCCGCAGCGCCTCAACGCGGCGGGCTCGGTCTGTCTCACCCGGCCCAGCCTCGCCCACTTCACCCGCGACCGCGAGGAGATCCTGTGGCGCGCGGGCGCCGTCCTCGAAGCCATCGCAGACGGCAGCCTGACGATCCGCGTCGGCGCCACCTACCCCCTCGCCGAGGCCGAACGAGCGCATCGCGATCTCGAGGGCCGCAAGACCACCGGATCCATCGTGCTCATCCCCTGAACGAGCGGCGCGCCTCAGTAATCCCTGCCGGTGAGGCCGCGGTACACGAAACGGGTCAAACCCTCCACGGCCTGCTCGTCGGTCAGTTCGACGCTGCCTTCTTCCACTGCCGTCAGCAGGCTCTGCGCGAGCAGGAACATCATCGCCAGGCCGGCATCGGCGGTGCTCGGCAGCCGCCGCCCGCGTTCGGCGAAGTCCGCCACGTGATCGGCGACATCGGCGCGCTGCCCGGCCCCGAACACCGCCACCTGCTGCGCGAATTCGTCGTTGACCAGCGCCGCCTGGGAGACCGCGCGCAGCACGGCTACCGTCGTCCGCCCTGGCACGCGGGTCGACGGCCCGCATCTGCTGGATGTCGACGGACACGCGCACGCGGCGTACGCCGCGACCGAAGGGGTCCGTGTGCTCGTCCGCCCGGACGGCTACATCGGCGCGATCGAGTCGGAAGAACTCAGCTGAAGAAGCTGCCGATGGTGTCCCAGCCCAGCACCGAGTCCACCGCGAGGCCGCAGAACACCACCGCGAGGTAGTTGTTCGATTGCAGGAACAGCCGCAGCGGCTTCACCGACTCGCCGCGGCGCACGCCGGAGTACAGCTGGTGCGCCATCAGCAGGAACCAGGCGCCGGCCACCACCGCGACGGCGGTGTAGATCACGCCGGTCGCGGGGACGAGGACCAGCGTGGCGAGCACCGTGAGCCAGGTGTAGATGACGATCTGCTTGGTGACGGTCTGCTCGGAGGCCACCACCGGCAGCATCGGCACGCCGGCCGCGCGGTAGTCCTCCTTGTAGCGCATGGCCAGCGCCCAGGTGTGCGGCGGCGTCCAGAAGAAGATCACCGCGAACAACGCGATCGCGGGCCAGCCGATGGTGCCGGTGACCGCCGCCCAGCCGACCAGGGCGGGCATGCATCCGGCCGCGCCGCCCCACACCACGTTCTGCGCGGTGCGGCGCTTGAGGCCAAGGGTGTAGACGAAGACGTAGAACAGGATGGTCAGCACCACCAGCGCGCCGCTGAGCAGGTTGGCCTGCCACCACAGCCACGCGAAGGAGGCCACGCCGAGGGTCAGGCCGAAGACGAAGGCGTTGCGGGTGGGCACCGCCTCCCTGGCCAGCGGCCGCTTGGCGGTGCGCTTCATGACCTTGTCGATGTCGGCGTCGGCCACACAGTTGAGGGTGTTGGCGCTGGCCGCGCCCATCCAGCCGCCGAACAGGGTGACCAGGATGAGCCGGATGTCGACCTCGCCTCGATCGGCGAGCAGCATCGTCGGGATGGTGGCGACCAGCAGCAGCTCGATCACGCGCGGCTTGGTCAGCGCCAGATAGGCCAGCACCCGGCGCATCGCCCGCGAGGCCAGGCCGTCTCCGGTGAAGCGATCGGCGAGCACTGCCGGAGAGGAGCCGTGCGCACCTCCACCGGCACCGGGCTGTTGACCGATCCGCACTGTCACTCCTCGCACGCTGTGCATCCAATCCGGCATAGAAAAAGCAGCCCGCTCGATTCTCGCTGTTCACGGACGCACAACCCGTGCGGCCAGGCCACTACTACAAAGGATGGTAGACCCTGCCGGGGTTCGCCCCGCCCACAGGCCCGCCTCCGCGCCGTTCGACCAGGCAGCCACAAGTTAGGGTGTTGTGGTAAATCGCCTCTTCCGCCTGCGAGACCCTATGTCAGGAGAATCCCGGTCGTGTCAGTGACAGACGACATCCGCGCCCTCACTCAGCCGAACCACCCGGACGACTGGACCGATCTCGACACCAAGGCCGTCGACACGGTCCGCGTCCTCGCCGCCGACGCCGTCCAGCAGGCGGGCAACGGCCACCCCGGCACCGCCATGAGCCTGGCGCCGCTGGCCTACACCCTCTACCAGCGCGTGATGCGCCACGACCCGAGCGATCCGAGCTGGGTCGGCCGCGACCGGTTCGTGCTGTCGTGTGGTCACTCCAGCCTCACCCAGTACATCCAGCTGTACCTGGCCGGCTTCGGCCTGGAGCTGGAGGACCTGAAGAACCTGCGCAAGTGGGGCTCGCTGACGCCGGGCCACCCGGAGTTCCGGCACACCGACGGCGTGGAGATCACCACCGGCCCGCTCGGCCAGGGTCTGGCCTCGGCGGTCGGCATGGCGATGGGCGCGCGTCGTGAGCGTGGTCTGTTCGACCCGCACGCCGCCGCCGGGCAGAGCCCGTTCGACCACCACATCTACGTCATCGCCTCCGACGGCGACCTGCAGGAGGGCGTGACCGCCGAGGCGTCCTCGCTGGCCGGCACCCAGCAGTTGGGCAACCTGATCGTCTTCTACGACGACAACAAGATCTCCATCGAGGACGACACCACCATCGCCTTCACCGAGGACGTGGCCGCGCGCTACGAGGCCTACGGCTGGCACGTGCAGACCGTGCTCGGCGGCGAGGACGTGGTGGCGATCGAGGCGGCGGTGGAGGCGGCCAGGGCCGTGACCGACAAGCCGTCGATCATCCTGCTGCGCACCGTGATCGGCTACCCGGCCCCGAACAAGATGAACACCGGCGCCTCGCACGGCGCCGCGCTGGGCGCCGACGAGGTGGCCGCCACCAAGAAGGCGCTCGGCTTCGATCCCGAGCAGACCTTCCAGGTCGACGCCGACGTCATCGCGCACACCCGCAAGGCCGTCGAGCGCGGCGCGGCGGCGCACAAGGCCTGGCAGGAGCGGTTCGACGCGTGGGCCGAGGCCAACCCGGAGCACAAGGCCCTGTTCGACCGCCTGGCCGCGCGCAGGCTGCCCGAGGGCTGGACCGACGCGCTGCCGGTGCACGAGCCCGACCCGAAGGGCATGGCCACCCGCAAGGCCTCCGGCAAGGTGCTGGCCGCGCTGGCGCCGGTGCTGCCCGAGCTGTGGGGCGGCTCGGCCGACCTGGCCGAGTCCAACAACACCACCATGCCCGGCCAGCCCAGCTTCGGCCCCGAGGCCATCTCCACCGGTATGTGGAAGGCCGAGCCGTACGGCCGCACCCTGCACTTCGGTGTGCGCGAGCACGCGATGGGCGCGATCCTCAACGGCATCGCCCTGCACGGCCCGACCCGCCCGTACGGCGGCACCTTCCTGGTGTTCAGCGACTACATGCGCCCCGCGGTCCGGCTGGCCGCGCTTATGGGGGTGCCCGCCATCTACGTGTGGACCCACGACTCCATCGGCCTGGGCGAGGACGGCCCGACCCATCAGCCGATCGAGCACCTGGCCGCGCTGCGCGCCATCCCCGGCCTGAACGTGGTGCGGCCCGGCGACGCCAACGAGACCACCTACGCCTGGCGGACCATCCTCGAACGCGACTCCGCCGAGCACAGCTCGCACTTCTCGGTCTCCGAGCCGCCGCACCAGGACGGCCCGTCGGCGCTGGCGCTGACCCGCCAGGACCTGCCGATCCTGGAGGGCACCAGCTACGAGGGCGTCGCCAAGGGCGGTTACGTGCTGGCCGAGGCCTCGACCGGCACCCCGCAGGTCATCCTGATCGCCACCGGTTCCGAGCTCCAGATGGCGGTGGCCGCGCGCACTACGCTGGAGGCGCAGGGCATCGGCACCCGCGTGGTCTCGATGCCGTGCGTGGAGTGGTTCGACGCGCAGGACAAGGCCTACCGCGACGAAGTGCTGCCGCCCTCGGTGCGCGCCCGCGTGGTCGTCGAGGCCGGTATCGCGATGCCGTGGCACCGGTTCGCCGGTGACGCGGGCGAGATCGTCTCGATCGAGCACTTCGGCGCGTCGGCGGACTTCAAGACGCTGTTCCGCGAGTTCGGCCTCACCGAGGAAGCCGTCGTCGCGGCCGCGCAGCGCACGCTGGAGAACGTGAAGGGATAGCAAGCGCCATGGCACAGAACGAGAACATCGCGGCACTGGCCGCGGCGGGGGTGTCGGTCTGGCTCGACGATCTGTCGCGCGATCGCATCCGCAGCGGCAATCTCGCCGAGCTGATCGAGACCCGCGGCGTCGTCGGGGTCACCACCAACCCGACGATCTTCCAGGGCGCGCTCAGCAAGGCCCACGCCTACGACGAGCTGTTTAAGGAGCTGCCCGGGGCGGGCGCCGACGCCGACGCGGCCATCCGCACCATCACCACCGACGACGTGCGCGAGGCCTGCGACGTGCTGGCCGGGGTGTACGAGACCACCGGCGGCAAGGACGGCCGGGTGTCCATCGAGGTGGACCCGCGCTTCGCCTTCGACGCCGACAAGACCGTCGCCCAGGCGATCGACCTGTGGAAGACCGTCGACCGGCCGAATCTGTTCATCAAGATCCCGGCCACCGAGGCGGGCCTGCCCGCCATCACCTCGGTGATCGGCGAGGGCATCAGCGTGAACGTGACGCTGATCTTCTCGGTGCGGCGCTACCGCGCGGTGATGGGCGCCTACCTCGACGGCCTGCGCAGGGCCCGCACCGCCGGTCACGACCTGGCCAGGATTCATTCGGTCGCCTCGTTCTTCGTGTCCAGGGTGGACACCGAGATCGACAAGCGACTGGAGGCGATCGGCACCGAGGAGGCGCTGGCGCTGCGCGGCAAGGCGGGCGTGGCCAACGCCCGGCTGGCCTACGCCGAGTACCTGGACGTGTTCGACAACGCGGGCGCGCACGCGTCCACCTACAAGCACCTGGCCTCCTCGGGCGCGTTGAAGCAGCGCCCGCTGTGGGCCTCGACCGGTGTGAAGAACCCGGACTACCCGGACACCCTCTACGTCACCGAACTGGTCGCGCCGAACACGGTCAACACCCTGCCGGAGAAGACCCTCGAGGCCGTCGCCGACCACGGCGAGGTCCGTGGCGACACCGTCAGCGGCACCGCCGCCGAGGCGGCCGAGGTGTTCGAGCGGCTGAAGTCGGTCGGCATCGACCTGGACGACGTGTTCGCGCAGCTCGAACGCGAGGGCGTGGAGAAGTTCGAACAGTCCTGGGAGGAATTGCTGACCGCCACCGCGCAGGAGCTGCGCGCGGCCGGTAGCGAGAGCTGAGCGTGGCGGGCACGGCTTCCGCCCGGGCGAACGGAGCCCGGTCCGCCGAGGCACGGGCCGCGAAGGCCTGGCGCAATCCGCTGCGCGACGAACGAGACAAGCGGGTCCCGCGGATCGCGGGCCCGTGTGGCCTGGTGATCTTCGGCGTCACGGGTGATCTCTCGCGCCGGAAACTGATGCCCGCCATCTACGACCTGGCGAACCGGGGGCTGCTTCCCCCCGGTTTCGCCCTGGTCGGGTTCGCGCGCCGCGACTACGCGCACGAGGACTTCGCGCAGGTGGTGCTCGAGGCGGTCAAGGCGAACGCGCGCACCCCGTTCCGCCAGGAAGTCTGGGACCACCTCGCAGAGGGCATCCGGTTCGTGCAGGGTTCCTTCGACGACGACGCCGCCTTCGCCACCCTGGCCCAGACGCTCGCGCAGCTGGACAAGGAGCGCGGCACCGGCGGCAATCACGCCTTCTACCTGTCGATTCCGCCGGACATGTTCCCGCTGGTGCTCGACCAGCTCTCCGAGCACAAGCTGGCCGGCCCGGTCGAGCCCGACGCCAACGGCGGGCAGCCGTGGCGGCGGGTGGTCATCGAGAAGCCGTTCGGGCACGACCTGGACAGCGCGGTCGAGCTGAACGCCCTGGTCAACCGGGTGTTCCCGGAGGAGACGGTCTTCCGCATCGACCACTATCTCGGCAAGGAGACGGTGCAGAACATCCTGGCGCTGCGCTTCGCCAACCAGCTGTTCGACCCGATCTGGAACGCCAACTACGTCGACCACGTGCAGATCACCATGGCCGAGGACATCGGTCTCGGCGGTCGCGCGGGGTACTACGACGGCATCGGCGCGGCGCGTGACGTGATCCAGAACCATCTGCTGCAACTGCTGGCGCTGGTGGCGATGGAGGAGCCGATCAGCTTCGAACCCAAGCAGTTGCAGGCCGAGAAGATCAAGGTGCTCTCGGCGACCAAACTGGTGGAGCCGCTGGACGAGACCACCGCGCGCGGACAGTACGCGGCGGGCTGGCAGGGCGGCGAGCAGGTGGTCGGCCTGCTCGACGAGGACTGCTTCGACCCGAACTCCACCACCGAGACCTATGC
>NZ_JARWRU010000596.1 GCF_029867845.1 Nocardia farcinica
ATGTGGCGCAGACCGTCGCCGTCGAGCGCGACGACCAGATCGGCGCCGGGCGTCCACACCCGCTCGGCGATGCCGTCCAGCATGCCCGGGACCGGCTGCGGGCAGCGCAGGTCGGGGAGCACGGCGTCGCTGCGGTAGCGGTGTGTGCCCGCCCGGCCCTCGGCGTCGACGGGCAGCCTGACCCTGGTCCGCCAGCCGCCGGTGGCCTCGGCGGTGCGCTCGGACACCGGTTCCACACTGATCTCGCGATCGATCCCGGCGATGCGGTGCAGCAGCTCGGTCACCACCGAGGCCTTCAGCGCGCGCTGCGCGGCGGGGCTCGCGTGGGCGAAGTCGCAGCAGCCGGCGCCGCCCGGCCCGGAGACCGGACAGGTGCTCGGCACCCGGTCGGCGGAGGCCGCCAGGATCTCCACCGCCTCGGCCCGGCAGAAGCTGCCGCCGGTGTCCTCGGTGACCCGGGCACGCACCAGTTCTCCGGGCAGCCCGTGCCGCACGAAGACCACCCGGCCCTCGTGCCTGCCCACGCAGAAGCCGCCGTGCCCCGGCGGCCCGAGCCGGATCTCGAAGGTCTCGCCCAGCCAGTCGCTCACCCGATCACTACCGTTCGCCTCGTCCCCGTCCGTTCCCCCACCACCTGAATCGCCGCCCGGATACCCACCACCGGTGTTCCCACCACCGCGGCGAGCACGCCACTCACTGCCGGTCCCCGAGCCCGCGCCGCACCGAACCCGGCGCGTCGACCACCCCCGGCTGCTTGGCCGCGATCGAGGAACTGAGCTGCCAGGGCACGCTCGTCACCATGACGCCCGGCTCGAACAGCAGCCTGCCCTTGAGCCGCAGCGCGCTCTGATTGTGCAGCACCTGCTCCCACCAGCGGCCGACCACGTACTCGGGGATGAAGACCGTCACCACGGTGCGCGGGGCGTCCCGGCGCACCCGGTGCACGTAGTCGAGCACCGGCTTGGTGACCTCGCGATAGGGCGATTCGATCACCTTGAGCGGCACGGTGATATCGCTGCGCTCCCATTCGCGCACCAGTGCCCTGGTGTCCTGGTCGTCGACGTTGACCGTGATCGCCTCCAGCACGTCCGGGCGGGTGGCGCGCGCGTAGACCAGCGCCCTGCGGGTGGGCAGGTGCAGCTTGGACACCAGCACGATGGCGTGGGAACGGCTGGGCAGCACCGGATCCCAGTCGTACTCGGCCAGCTCACGGGCGACCGAGTCGTAGTGCCTGCGGATCAGCTTCATCACCGCGAAGATCGCCACCATCAACAGGATCGCGATCCACGCGCCCGCGAAGAACTTGGTGACCACCACGATCACCAGTACCGCCCCGGTGGCGGTCAGGCCGACGGCGTTGACCGCTCTCGACCGTTTCATCCGGCGGCGATGGCCAGGCTCGGTCTCGGTGCGCAACTGCCGGGTCCAGTGCCGCAACATGCCGGTCTGGCTGAGCACGAAGGAGACGAACACGCCGACGATGTAGAGCTGGATCAGCTTGGTCACCTCGGCGTCGAAGGCCACCACGAACGCGATGGCGGCGCCGGAGAGGAACAGGATGCCGTTGCTGAAGGCCAGCCGGTCGCCGCGGGTGTGCAACTGGCGCGGCAGATAGCGGTCCTGGGCCAGGATCGCGCCGAGCACCGGGAATCCGTTGAACGCGGTGTTGGCGGCCAGCAGCAGGATGAGCGCGGTGACGATGGTGACGAAGAAGAACCCGAGCGGGAAACCGGCGAAGACGGTGTGCGCGAGCTGGGCGATGAGCGTCTTCTGGTGGTAGTCCTCCGGCGCGCCGATCAGATGGTCGGTGTCGTGGGCGTAGACCACCCCCACCTCGCGGGCCAGCAGCAGGATGCCGAGCAGCATGGTGATCGCGAGCGCGCCGAGCATCAGCAGCGTGGTGGCCGCGTTGCGGGACTTGGGTTTGCGGAACGCGGGCACGCCGTTGCTGATCGCCTCGACGCCGGTCAACGCCGCGCAGCCGGAGGAGAACGAGCGGGCGATCAGGAAGGCGAATGCCAGGCCGTAGAGCTGCTCTTCCTCGGCCACGAGCTGGAAGGCCGCCGATTCGGCGCGCAGCGGCTCACCCAGGACGAAGGTCTGCAACAGCCCCCAGCCGAGCATGCCGAACACGCCGATCATGAAGGCATAGGTGGGCACGGCGAACAGGGCGCCGGACTCGCGGACGCCGCGCAGATTCAGCGCGGTCAGCAGCACGATGGCCGAGACCGCGAAGAGCACCTTGTGCTCGGCCACGAACGGCACGGCCGAGCCGATGTTGGCGGCGGCCGCGGAGATCGACACCGCGACGGTCAGCACGTAGTCCACCAGCAGGGCGCTGCCGACGGTCAGGCCCGCGGTCGGGCCGAGGTTGGTGGTGGCCACCTCGTAGTCGCCGCCGCCGGACGGATAGGCGTGCACGTTCTGGCGGTAGCTGGCCACCACGATCGCCATCACGAAGGCGACCGCCAGGCCGACCCACGGCGCGTACAGAAACGCGGAGACGCCCGCGACCCAGAGCATGAGGAAGATCTCCTCGGGCGCGTACGCCACCGAGGACAGGGCGTCGGAGGCGAACACCGGCAGCGCGATCCGCTTCGGCAGCAGGGTGTGCCCCAGCGCGTCGCTGCGAAAGGGCCTGCCCAGCACCAGGCGTTTGGCTGCCGTCGTCAACTTGGACACTGGAGCGAGCATAGATCCCCGGACGGTATGGCGTGTCGGCGGTCGGCAGACGCGCCGAGCGCCGGTTTGGCGCTGATCACAACGGGGAAACCGGGCCTCGGGCAACCACGCCGGGTACGTTGTGTGCGCACCGCCGCTCGCCCCGCGTGTCCCGGGCGTCCGGCGGGTGCGGTGACGCCGCGTGGGGCGGCACGAGGCAGGAACGAGGGTGGTGCGGTGTTCGTAGTGGTCATGGGGTGCGGACGGGTCGGCTCCTCGCTGGCCCGCGCCCTGGTCCGAATCGGGCACGAGGTGACCGTCATCGACCGCGATTCCAGCGCCTTCCTCCGCCTCGGCGACGATTTCGCCGGACAGCGCGTGGTCGGCGTCGGTTTCGATCGCGATGTGCTGACCCGCGCCGGGGTGGGGCGCGCAGACGCCTTCGCCGCGGTGTCCTCCGGCGACAACTCCAACATCATCTCCGCCAGGGTCGCGCGCGAGACGTTCGGCGTGGAGCGGGTGGTGGCCCGTATCTACGACGCCAAACGCGCCGCGGTCTACGAGCGCCTCGGCATCCCCACCATCGCCACGGTGCCCTGGACCACCGACCGCTTCCTGCGCACCATCATCGGCGACACCGGCACCACCACCTGGCGCGATCCCACCGGGACGGTCGCGGTCACCCAGCTCACCCTGCACGAGGACTGGTTCGGCCGCACCGTGCAGGAACTCGAGCGCGCCGTCGGCGGACGGGTGTCGTTCGTGCTGCGGTTCGGGCAGCCGCTGCTGCCGGAGAGCAGGACCATCGTGCAGGCCGACGACGTGGTCTACGTGGCGGTGCCCTCGGATCGGGTCGGCGACGCGGTGGCGGTCGCGGGCGGACCCCCGGTGCAGGAGGAGTGAGCATGAAGGTGGCCATCGCGGGCGCGGGCGCCGTCGGGCGCTCCATCGCCAGGGAACTGCTGCGCGGCGGGCATCGGGTGATGCTGCTGGAACGCCAGCTCGACCACATCGACCACCAGGCCATCCCGGACGCGGTGTGGGTGCACGCGGACGCCTGCGAGCTGGCGCTGCTCGAGGAGGCCGGGTTGGAGACCTACGAGGTGGTCATCGCGGCCACCGGCGACGACAAGGTCAATCTGGTGCACTCGCTGCTGGCCAAGACCGAATTCGGCGTGCGCCGAGTGGTGGCCAGGGTCAACGATCCGCGCAACGAGTGGCTGTTCGACTCGGCCTGGGGCGTTGACGTGGCGGTGTCCACCCCGCGCCTGCTGGCCTCGCTGGTGGAGGAGGCGGTGTCGGTGGGCGACCTGGTGCGGCTGATGACACTGCGCCAGGGTCAGGCGAATCTGGTGGAGATCACCCTGCCCGGCGACACCGCGCTGGCGGGCAAACCGGTGCGCGCGCTGACACTGCCCCGCGACGCCGCGCTGGTGACCATCCTGCGCGGCGGCCGGGTGATCGTGCCCGAACCCGACGACCCCTTCGAGGGCGAGGACGAGCTGCTGTTCGTGACCTCGGTGGAGGCCGAGGAGGATCTGCGCGTCGCGCTTGCCGACCACGACATCAGGCCGTAACACCCCGATACGTCTGCCGCCCGGTCGGTTCGCGCGCTCACGCTGCCTCGGCGAACTGCGCGCGCAGCTTGTTGAGCGCGCGGTGCTGCATGACCCGGACGACGCCGGGGGTGGTGCCGATGGCCTCGGCGGTCCTGGCCGCCGACCAGCCGAGCACGATGCGCATGACCAGCACGTCGCGATGGGTGGGGGCGAGCACCTGCATCAGTTCCCTGGTGGCGGCGCGCCGCTCCAGCGCCAGCGCCCATTCCTCCGGGCCCGCCTCGGCGCTCGGAGCGTCGGGCACCTCGGCCATCGGGTAAGCCGGGTGCACCTGGGAGCGGCGGAAGGCGTCGGCGACCTTGTTGGCGGCGATGCCGTAGACGAAGGCCAGGAAGGACTTGCCCTGGTCCTGGTAGCGCGGCATGGCCTTGACGGTGGCCAGCAGCACCTCCTGCACCACATCGTCGGCGGTGACCTGCAGGTGGGCGGTGTTGCCGAGCTTGGCGCCGCAGTAGCGGCGGACCAGCGGGTGGATGGCGCGCAGGATGTCGGAGACGGCGCGCTCGTCGCCCGCGGCGGCCGGGCCGATCAGCTTCTCCACCTCGGCGGCGACGCGGCGGCTCTCGGTGAGCGCCGGGCCGGCGGGGGTGTGCGCGTGGTTCTTGGTGCGGGTCTCGACAGGCATGATGGCGGTCCGATCTCGTGAGGTCGTTCACGTTTTTCGTGTCGAGAACGATCGTCCGATGAAAGGACCCGTGCGACCAGGTACCCCAGGGTGGGTACCGGCCCACCTCTGCGGTGCTTTCGCGCCCACCCCCGGGCATCCGAACCCCGTTGGGGCGGCACGGAACCCCGGTTCGGGGCTCAGGCGCCGGAGCGGACCGGCAGATGCCCCGCGCGGCGCACCGCCCAGATGGTGACGCCGAAGGCCACCGCCGTCAGCGGCCAGCCCATGCCGATACGCGCGGCGGCCAGCCAGCCGGTCTGGTCGGAGTCGTAGAGCTGCGACTGCACCAGGTATCTGGCGCCGAAGACCAGCGCCCAGGTGGCGGTGGCCAGGTCGTAGAGCCGCACCAGGGTGCGGTCCGATCGCCACACCGAGCCGTGACCGTTCAGCGCGCCCCAGATCACACCGACCAGCGGCCGCCGCACCAGGATCGACAGCAGGAAGGCCGCCGCGTACACCAGGCTGGTGTAGATGCCGAACAGGAAGTAGCCCTTGGCCTCCCCCATCCGCCAGGCGATGAAGGCGCAGATGCCGACGCCGACGAAACCGGAGATCGCCGGCTGGATCGGGCTGCGCCGGATCAGCCGCCACACCAGCACCGCGGCCGCGACGCCGAGCGCCGCCCAGATCGCGGCGGTGAGCCCGAAGAAGCTGTTGACCGGGACGAAAACCACGACCGGCAGCGTGGAGTAGACGATGCCGCCGAGGCCGCCCATCTGCTCGAGCAGGGTCTGCTCGGTGCGCGCCACCTCGGCGGCCTCGGCGGCGCCGTCGGCGGGAACGGGATAGGGTGCGCCGCCGCGGACGGGTGCCGGGGTGGGCACGCCGAAGTCGAGGCCGTCGTCGTGGCTGGATGGCATATGTGTCAGCTGTTCCCGCGCAATTCGTAGTAGGGGTTGAAGATCACCTTGCGGCCGTCGCGTTCGCCGATGCGCCCGCGCACCAGCAGGCGGCGGCCCGGCTCGATACCGGGAATCCGGCGGCGGCCGATCCAGACCAGCGCGATCGCGTCGGTTCCGTCGAAGAATTCCGCCTGCACCGTCGCGCCCGCCGCCTTGGGACACGCCTCCACACTGCGCAGCCGCCCGAGCATCGTCACTTCCTCACCGCGGCGACAGTCGGCGACCCGGCACGCGCCCGACGCGTCGGCGGTCTCGGCGAGTTCTTCCGCGTCGAGACGGTCGATGTCCTCGGTGAGCCGGCGACTCAGGCGACGGAAGTAACCCGACGCTGGGGATGGCATGGCAGCACTCCTGCTCTCACTCGTACACCCGCCACTGTAGATCGCGGCCCGCACCCCCGCTACGCTCGGCCCGGTGTTCGACTCCCCACAGCCCGCGGCCGGACGCCGGCCGGTTCCGCCGACCGTGGTCGCGCTGCCCGGCACCGGCTCCGACGCCGATTTCGCCCGCCGCGCCTTCGAGCGGGCGGCGCGCGAGCGCGAGCTGAGCTTCCGTGCCGTCGAACCCGATCCGCGCGGTGTGGTGGCGAGTTATCGCGCCGCCCTCGACGAGGCCGCCGGCCAGGGGCCCGTGCTCGCGGCAGGCATCTCGCTGGGCGCGGCCGTGGCCGCCGACTGGGCCGCCGAGCGGGGCGGATCGGACGGTGTGGCCGGGGTGATCGCGGCGCTGCCCGCCTGGACCGGGGCCGACACCGGACAGTGCCCGGCCGCCCTGTCGGCGGCCTACACCGCGGCGAGCCTGCGCGCCGAGGGCCTGGAGCCGGTGCTCGAGCGGATGCGGGCCAGCAGCCCGGCCTGGCTGGCCGCCGCGTTGAACCAGTCCTGGCGATCCCAGTGGCCGCTGTTGCCGGACGCGCTGGCGGAGGCGG
>NZ_JARWRU010000597.1 GCF_029867845.1 Nocardia farcinica
TCCGGCGCCATTCCGCAGGTGCGCCCGTTCCCGGACGCCCACCTGTACGAGGAGGGGAAGCGGCCCGAGGACGTGCCCGCCAGCGCGTCGATCCCGGCCGTTCCGCCCGCCGTCTCCACCCCGGTGTCCGCGCCGGTCCCGCCTGCCGCGCCGGTCTCGGGGGTCCCGCCGGTGTCGCGGCCGTCGACGCCCCCGCGGCCGTCCGGGCCGATCTCGCGGCCCCAGTCCCCGGCCTTCGCCGAGACGGGCCGCGGCGGCCAGCCCTACTCCGACGAACACCCCTCCGGCACCTATCGCGTGCCCGCGGGGTTCGCCGAGGGCGCGGCCGAGTCCACCCGGCAGTACGACGCACCGGCCTCCGGCGCACAGGGCTACGTGGGCGCTCCCGCCTACAGCAGCGACGAGGACCGGGACGAGCTGATCGCCCCCGCCACCACCCGCTACCCGGCGCCGCCGGTGCGTGAGATCCCCCAGCCCGCGCCGGAGACCAGGCGCTATCCGGCGGAGGCCGAACCACATCCTGGCGCGGGGAACTACCCGCCGGCCGAGGACGGCTACGACGCGCCGTACGGCCGGGCCTACAGCGCGCGGCAGGAGGCCTACGCCGACCCCTATCCACCGCAGCCGGAACCCTACGGCGCGCAGCGCGATCCGTACGCGCACGACGAACCCTATGGGCCGCGACCCGATCCCTACGCGGCACAGGCACGTCCGTACGCGGCACAGGCCGATCCCTACGGCGCGCAGCCCGATCCCTATGCGGCGCAGGGCGATCCGTACGGCGGCCACCACGATCCCTATGCCGGGCAACAGGACCCGTACGCGCAACAGGGCCGGTACGACGCCGATCAGGGGTACCGGGAGCCCTACGACCGGCGGGAGAAGCGTTCGCCGTTGTTGGCCGTGCTCGCGGGCTGCGGGGGGGGATGGGGGGGAGGCGGGGGGAGCCGGGTGGAGTGGGCGGGGCACCGCGGCGGCCGGGCGGGCCCCCCCGCCCGCGCCCCGCCCCCCCCCCCCCCCCCCCCCAAACCCCGGGTGGCGG
>NZ_JARWRU010000598.1 GCF_029867845.1 Nocardia farcinica
TCTTTGCTTCTGCCACTAACCACCCCCCTCTGCCGCCGCTCCCGCCCCCCGCCCCGCCGCGCCCCGCCCGCCCCGGGGGCCCCCGGGCCCCCCCCCCCCGCCGCACGGCAGGCCGGGCCTCGGACGGCAGGCCAGCTTCGACATCGAACCGCTCGACCGTCCACCCGCACGAGGAGCCTCGGCTCACCAAGGAGGGGAAGCGCTCGTGAACCCGGAAACCCCCACCCTCGTACTCGGCGCGCTCGGTGCGGCTTTCGCGGTGTTCTCGGTCGCGCTCTCGGCGCTGATCGGCCCCAAGCGCTACAACCGGGTCAAGCTCGAGGCCTACGAGTGCGGCATCGAAGCCACCCCGCACGCGGTGGCGGGCGGTCCCGGAAACGCTGCCGGACAACGCTTTCCGGTCAAGTACTACCTGACCGCGATGCTGTTCATCATCTTCGACATCGAGATCGTGTTCCTCTACCCGTGGGCGGTGCACTTCGACGCGCTGGGTCTGTTCGGTCTCGTCGCCATGACGCTGTTCATCGTCAACGTCTCGATCGCCTACGCCTACGAATGGCGTCGCGGCGGGCTCAGCTGGGACTGATCGCCGCCGGAGTTCGCCCGCACAGTGGAAGTGAGTGTCAGTCGGATATGGGTTTAGAGGAGAAACTGCCCAGCGGATTCCTGCTGAGCACGGTGGAAGGTCTCGCCGGATATTTCCGCAAGGGCTCGCTGTGGCCCGCCACCTTCGGTCTGGCCTGCTGCGCCATCGAGATGATGGCCACCGGCGCGGGTCGCTACGATCTCGCGCGCTTCGGCATGGAGGTCTTCCGCGCCTCGCCGCGGCAGGCCGATCTGATGATCGTGGCCGGGCGGGTCAGCCAGAAGATGGCGCCGGTGCTGCGGCAGGTCTACGACCAGATGGCCGAACCGAAATGGGTGCTCGCCATGGGCGTGTGCGCCTCCTCGGGCGGCATGTTCAACAACTACGCCGTGGTGCAGGGCGTCGACCACGTGGTCCCGGTCGACATCTACCTGCCCGGCTGCCCGCCGCGCCCGGAGATGCTGCTCAACGCCATCCTGACGTTGAACGAGCAGATCGCCCGCGCGCCCATGGGCGTCAACCGCGAGGAGGCGATCCGCGCCGCCGAGCAGGCCGCGCTGGCATCCACGCCCACCATCAGGATGGAGGGGCTGCTGCGATGAGTTCCGGCGATCGGCACAACGGCGGCGACCGTCCACGCAACGGCAACGGCAACACCAATGGCAACAGCAACGGCAACGGCAATGGCAAGGGCCGACCGCACCCGGACGTCCCCGATCCCGGCGTCGGTCCCGAATCCACGGTCCCGGCAACGGGTCCGGCGGCCGCGGGCGCCGAGCTGATCGGCGTGCGCCGCGGCATGTTCGGCATCCGCGACACCGGCGACACCTCCGGTTACGGCCGCCTGGTGCGCCCGGTCCTGCTACCCGGCAGCACCCTGCCGCCCTACGGCGGCTACTTCGACGAACTCGTCGACACCCTCACCGAGGCGCTCGGCGGCGACGGGGAAGGTTTCGCCGCGGCGGTGGAGAAGGTGGTGGTGTTCCGCGGCGAACTCACGCTGCACATCCGCCGCGAGCACATCGAGACGGTGGCCCGCGCGCTGCGCGACCACCCGGGCCTGCGCTTCGAACTGTGCCTCGGCGTGAGCGGCGTGCACTACCCCGAGGACACCGGCCGTGAACTGCACGCGGTCTACCAGCTGCGCTCCATCACCCACCGGCGCACGCTGCGCCTGGAGACCTGCGCGCCGGACACCGACCCGCACATCCCCTCGCTGTTCGCGGTCTACCCCACCTGCGACTGGCACGAACGGGAGACCTACGACTTCTTCGGCATCGTCTTCGACGGCCACCCGTCGCTGACCCGCATCGCCATGCCCGACGACTGGCGTGGCCACCCCCAGCGCAAGGACTACCCGCTCGGCGGGATCCCGGTCGAATACAAGGGCGCGCGGATCCCGCCGCCCGACGAGCGGAGGGCGTACAGCTAGTGAAGGACACCGACATCCGGCCCGGGCGCCACCGCGCCGAGGGCCAGGCACAGCCGATCGATCCCGACACCCGCGACGGCGACACGGTGGTCACCGTCTCCGGCCAGGACTGGGACACCGTCACCGAATCCCTCGGTGACGCGCGCGAGGAACGCATCGTCGTCAACATGGGCCCGCAGCACCCCTCCACGCACGGAGTGCTGCGGCTGATCCTGGAGATCGAGGGCGAGACCGTGGTCGAGGCCCGCTGCGGCATCGGCTACCTGCACACCGGCATCGAGAAGAACCTCGAGTTCCGCAACTGGACCCAGGGTGTCACCTTCGTGACCCGCATGGACTACCTCTCGCCGTTCTACAACGAGGTCGCCTACTGCCTTGGCGTGGAACGGCTGCTCGGCATCACCGAGCAGATCCCCGAGCGGGCCGGCGTGGTGCGGGTGATGCTCATGGAACTCAACCGCATCTCTTCGCACATGGTGGCGTTGGCCACCGGCGGCATGGAACTCGGCGCGCTGACGCCGATGCTGTTCGGCTTCCGCGAACGCGAACTGGTGCTCGACGTGTTCGAGGCCATCACCGGCCTGCGCATGAACCACGCCTACATCCGCCCCGGCGGCCTGGCCCAGGACGTGCCGGAGGAGGGCATCACCAAGGTCCGCGAACTGCTCGCGCTCATGCCGAAGCGGTTGCGCGACATGGAGCACCTGCTCACCGAGAACCCGATCTTCAAGGCCCGCACCCAGAACGTCGGCTATCTCGACCTGACCGGCTGCATGGCGCTCGGCATCACCGGCCCGGTGCTGCGCTCCACCGGCCTGCCCAACGACCTGCGCAAGAGCGATCCCTACTGCGGCTACGAGAACTACGAGTTCGAGGTGCCGGTCACCACCAGCTGCGACTGCTACGGCCGCTACCTGATCCGCATCGAGGAGATGAAGGAATCACTCAAGATCGTCGAACAGTGCCTGGACCGGCTGCGCCCCGGCCCGGTCATGATCGACGACAAGAAGATCGCCTGGCCGGCCGACCTGCACCTCGGCCCCGACGGCCTCGGCAACTCCCCCGCCCACATCGGCCGCATCATGGGCCGATCCATGGAGGGCCTGATCCACCACTTCAAACTGGTCACCGAGGGCATCAGGGTGCCGGCGGGCCAGGTGTACACAGCGGTGGAGTCCCCGCGCGGCGAGCTCGGGGTGCACATGGTCAGCGACGGCGGCACCCGGCCGTACCGGGTGCACTATCGCGACCCTTCGTTCACGAATCTGCAAGCGGTGGCGGCGATGTGCGAGGGCGGCATGGTCGCCGACGTGATCGCCGCGGTCGCGAGCATCGACCCGGTGATGGGTGGTGTCGACCGATGAGCGACCGTCAGTCCGAACCCGTGCTGCTGTCGTTGAGCACGCGCCCGCGGCCCTACCCGCCCGAGGTGCGCGAACGGCTGGAGGTCGACGCCAAGGAGATCATCGGGCGCTACCCGCATCCGCGTTCGGCGCTGCTGCCGCTGCTGCACCTGGTGCAGTCCGAGGACGGCTACGTCACCGGCACCGGCATCGAATTCTGCGCCGAGCAGCTGGGATTGACCGGCGCCGAGGTCACCGCGGTGGCCACCTTCTACTCGATGTACCGGCGCACCCCCACCGGCGACTACCACGTCGGCGTGTGCACCAACACGTTGTGCGCGGTGCTCGGCGGCGACGCCATCCTCGCGGAACTGGCCGGGCATCTCGGCATCGCGCCGGGCGAGACCACCGCCGACGGCACGGTCACCCTCGAACACGTCGAGTGCAACGCCGCCTGCGACTACGCGCCGGTGGTGATGGTCAACTGGGAGTTCTTCGACAACCAGACCCCCGAGTCGGGGCGCGCCCAGGTGGGGGCGCAGCCGGGCCGGCAGCAGGGGCCGGCCCCCCCCGGGCGGCCCCCGGGGACCAAACGCCGCCACCCCCGCCCGCAGGGCCGCGTACCCCCCCC
>NZ_JARWRU010000599.1 GCF_029867845.1 Nocardia farcinica
TTTCGGCCTCGAGCAGCTCGTCGGGGGGGGCTATGTGGCCATCGATCTGGGCCCGCGAGCCGATGGGGGGGCGGCGCCCGCGGCGGGCGCGGTCGAGCAGGTTCGCCGGGTCCGCCGCCGTGCCCAGAGCCCTGTCTTGGGGGCGTGAGCGGGCGCCGTCCTGGTCCGAGCCGGTGATGCCGGGCTCGATGCGGCCGGTGATGATCGCGGCTTGACTCAGCGTCCGCCATGTCTGGTCGTCGACCGGGAGGTCACCGGCTGCTTTGGCGTGAGAGAGCTGGAAGTAGTGGGCGCGTGCGGTTTCCGGGTGGGTCTGCCAGACCGCTGTGGCGGCATCGAGTTGTGACCACAGGCTGCGTTGCTCCATCGGTCCCGACCGGCCCCATCGGGTGCTCAGGGCGGCGGCTCGAGCGGTCAGTTCGGCGATCTGAGTGGGCGTTTCTCCGTACGGTGCGATTTCGCGGAGGTAGTGGTAGCGGGCGAAGTCCGCGCGCAGCTTGGCTTCGCGGGGACTGTCGGCGTCGTGGTAGTAGCCAGGGTCGGTCGGTGTGCCGGTCCGGCTCGGTGGCCAGTTCATCGACGTCTCCCCGCGTGGTCACGACGGTGTGGGGCTGTCGGGCTGGTAGAGAAGTGTGGATCAGACATCGGGGCGTCCTCCGGTTCGGGCGGAAGGGTTCGTTGTCCCCGGCGAGGCAGGTTCGATGTCGCGGTCAGTACCCGTGACCGGAGATCGACGAAAACGCTGCTGACACTGCAAGTGACCGGGACGTTCGGTCACGGATCGTTGCCGTAGCCGACGTGATATCCCACCTCGGGCTCGTTGCCGGGGTCGGTGTCGGAGCTGGGCGCGGTGGTGGGCGTGACCGGCAAGGCGTCATCGACGGCGGCGGAGATGGCGCTCAGAGCCGTCGTGCCGGTGTCAGGGCCGGCGAGCGCGGTATCGCCGATTTCCGAGCGGATGGACGCCTCTGCGGCGGCGATCATCTGCTGGGGTATCGGCGGGTGGACTGGCATGTCGGAGCTCGGGGCACCAGCAGCGGGATTGGGGGGAATGTAGGGCGGGCTGGCAAGTTCGGTCGTCGGGCGGGCGTAGGAATTCCACTCCTGGATCAGTGCGAGTTCGTCGCCGCCGTGCAGGCCGATCGCGTGTTGGCGACGTACCGGTTCCGCGCCGCTGCCCCACAGTTCCTCCGCTTCAGCAACGGTGATGCGCGCGGCGGTCGCCAGAGCGGTGACGCGCTGGTGGTACAGGTCCATGTTGGCGGCGAATCGGGACTCGGCCAGGGGGTCGGCGCCGAAGCTGTAGCGGCCGGTGGCGATGCGTTCGTTGCGCGCGGCAGCGACAGCGGCCATGCGTTCCAGCCGCCACAGATCTACCACGAGCATGTCGACGTAGAACCCGGCCGCGGCGTCGTCCCGGGCCGGTGAGGACAACTCACGCGTGGCGGCGTCCACTCTCGGGCGGCTGCGCTGCTGTCCGAGTGCCGCGGCGTCGGCGATCAGCCCTGGATCGACACCCGCGCTGAGCGCGGTCTGCTCCAACCGTTCGCGCTCGCCGTCGAGCGCCTCGAGATGGTGTTGCCATGCGGCTTCGGGGCCGCCGTCGTCGACGGCGTCGAAGCCGGTCCATCCCGCGTCGAGGATGCGGGCATGTTCGGCAGCCAGATGTCCGATGGTGAGCAGTGTCCGGAGCTGCCACTGCTCCATGCTCTCGTGTGGGTCGTTCGGTGTGGTCATGAAGGTCTCCGTCTGTTCAGGGCTCGACTTCGGGTTCGGTCGTGCTGTTCACGTCGGAAGTGGGCTCGATGAGGTCACTGCCCACGCTCGGCGCTGGCCTCGAAGGTGGGTGCAGCGCGGCATCGAGGGCGTGATCGATGCCCGTTACGGTCGATTCGGTGGCGCCGACGTCATGCAGAGCGTCGCGAACGCGTTCGAACAACACCGTCGGCGTTGGGGGCCGATGACGGTCGGGGATGGCAACGGCTTCGACCTCACCGGCGAGGTTCTCGTTGGTACGGTTCAGATCCCATTCGATGCCCGGCCAGGCATTTGCGCGCCAGAGCTGTTCGAGTTCGGAGTCGGCGTAGCCGGCGATGCTGACCTCGACCAGCCGTCGCCATCCCTGCGCGTCACGCCCCCACAACTCGCCGCGCTCGGCCACCGAAAGCTCCGCCACCGCGGCGGTGAGATTGACGCGTTCCCACAGCGCATGCATGTTGCGCAGGTACTGCTCATGACCGACCCTGTCGGTCGGGTCCCCGACCCCGCGGCGGTCGTGGTCGACGCCGATGGCGGCCATGTGCTCGAGGCACCACACGTCTTCGGCGATCTGGGCGATCATCTGGGCGCGGACGGGATCCTCTCGGTAGCGGGTCGTCGGCGGATGCCTGACGCTCTCCTCCCACCGGCGCCCCTGCCGCCCGTTGTCGATCGCGGCGGTGACCATCGCTTCCGGGATGCCGGACGCGGTGGCGCGCACGATCAGTTCGTGTCGTTCGGCCTCGAGGTCGAGCAGGTGCGCACGCCAGGTCGCGATCGCGACATCGCCGCGCCCGGTCGTCGAGTCATAGTCCGGATATCCGCGGTACAGCACACGCGCGTGGTCGTAGGAGCGCTGCTGTATGCGTGCGAGCAGTCCGGCTTTCCATCCGGTCAACTCACCGGCATCGTCGCCAGGTTGGGCTGTAGTCATCGGTCAGCACCTTCGCTCGGGTCGGGTTCGGGGACGGCGATGGAGAGCTCGGGCAGCGGTGAGTCGATGTGCCCGGGGTCCACGTCTGCGCCGGTGTTCGCAGCGTCGACTGCTGTCTGGATGGCGACTGCCGCCCGGGGTAGCGACCGCGACGTTGTCCGCGAATGTTCGGTGGCGGTGAGTGCCTCGATGACCTGGGCGACCATGCGGTCCGGGGAGGTCGGCATCGCCGCGGCGGAGTCCTCGGCGGTGATGCCGGCGGCTTGGAGCACGACCACCGGGATCGTGACGGCGCTGAAATCGGTGGCGGCGATTCGGTTCCAGCGCTGCGCCAACGACTTCGGGTCCGTGTTCGCGAACTGGTCGGCGACCGTGGTGGACCAGTGCCGGTCGCCGCGTCGCCACACCTGATGCTGTTCCTCGGTGCTCAGGTGCAGCGCGTGGGAAATCGCGCCCAACCGCTGCCAGGTCATGCCCATGACGCGCCGGAATCGGGCGACCACATCGGCGTCGAGCCCGCCACGGCCGATGTAGATCGCTCCCACGCCGGCCATGTCCTGCAAGCCGCAGACCTCGCGCCCGAGCACGGAGAGCACGTGTTCGCGCTCGACATGACCGGAGCCGAGCAGCGACTGACCGGGCGTCCAGCGCATCCCGCGCTGCCCGGCCGCGCGGGCATAGTCGATCCAGGGCTTCGGCACCCCGATACCGAGAGCGACCTGCTCGAGC
Organism: Nocardia farcinica; assembly: GCF_029867845.1. Taxonomy (GTDB): domain Bacteria; phylum Actinomycetota; class Actinomycetes; order Mycobacteriales; family Mycobacteriaceae; genus Nocardia; species Nocardia farcinica_A. The sequence continues at coordinate 3,422 of NZ_JARWRU010000599.1, forward strand.
TGGGTCAGCGACCGCTGCCCGATCTCCAGCTGCTCCCCCGCATCCGCCGACATTCCGGCCTCGGCAAGCCGGGCGCGGTGGCGCTCGTTGTCCAGCGCCAGGTTCTGGATTCCCTTGAGCATGTGCGCTTGCAACGCGGTCGGCGTGGCCATCACAGCACCCCGCACCGATCGGACCCGCGTGAAAACGAGGCCAGCGGGCCGCTCATGGCCCTGGCTCCCACACCTGCTCGGACAAGAATTCGGCGCCGAGCGGATCGAGTTCGACCGCTTCTTCTGCTCCCGCACTGTCACCACCGCCGTCACCCACCACAGCGTCCAGCGCACTGTTGACGGCTTCGAACCCGGATACTTCGGTGTCCGGTTCGAGGATCGCGGATGCGGCGGCGTGGGCGATGTGGATCTCGGCGGTCAGTTCTTCGGCCAGTCCCCGCACCGCATCCAGCGACACCGACCGGTACTCCGGTTCAACGACTTCGTCGCGCTCTTCGCCGAGGCCGTGATCTGCGGTGGTATCGAGGTCATCGTCGAGGTCGATGGCCAAGGTTTCGGCATCGATCACCTCGACGTCGTCCGACGTCGCCTCGGCGCTGTCAACAACGACAGCGTCGATGATCTCGGCGGCGGTGTGGCCAGTATCTTCGGCGAACCGTTGCTCGTAGGCGTCGGCGGTGCGGGCGTGGTCTGCGGACAGGTCGCGTTCGGCGTCGGCTGCCGCGAATGCCGCCGCTGACGCCCCGGCCTCACCGACTTCTCCCTCATTGGACAAGGTCTCGGTGAAGCCGGCCGCACGTCGCCGGATCTCGATCAGCAGTTGCTTGTATTCGACGTCGAGGGAATGCAATTCGTCGGCGCGGGCTTCGCGGCCGGTATAGGCCGTGCGCTTGGCTTCGTGGATCTGCTCGTTGTGCCGGTACTGCTGTCGCCCCAGGCGGTTGCGTCGCGCCAGATCCCGATCCGCGCGGCTGATCCTGGCCTCGGCCTCCCGCTGGGTGAGCTGGTGAGTGTCTTCGTTGATGGTGATCCGCCCGCGGATCTCCTCGACGCGGGCATCATTGACCCGCACCTTGGAGTTCGTTTCGGCAATGGTCGCGTTGACCCGCACGGAGTGCTCCCACATCGAGCGCGCTTCCCGGTTACCGGCGTGCTCGAGACGTTGCTCGTGTTCGGCGCGGGACCGGCCGTCTCCGCCGCGGCCACGCATCAGCGCAGCGGTTGTGTGCGCGGTTTGCAGCGCTTGCACGAACCCCTGACGTACGTGCTGACTGCTCTCCTCGACCGGGTCCCCGCTCATTGCGGCACCCGCAATCCGGCCAACCGCCATCGGTGCCCATCACCGGCACGAGTCACCGTGGCATACACCGGAAAGCCGATCACACCACCAGCGAGTACATCGAGTTCGACGCCGAGCACACGGGCCAGCCGCGTAGGAGTATCCGGTGGATGGTCATCGGCGGTGAGCCGCACGTGGGTGCGAACTTCTGCACGGTTCTCACGCCACTGCTGCCACCGGGCGGGAGTAATCGGCCCCCACACCTGCGCCGTCGACATCGCCTGCGCCGCGAAACGATCGTCGAGCAGTGGCCACGCCGCTGCCAGCGCCTCCGAGGGATCGCGTTGGTGCAGCGGCCGATAGGTGAACACCGCCCGGACCGCGACGACGAGCATCTGCTCGGCCGCGCAGGGATCGACCTGTTCGAACGGTGCGGGCAAACCCGCTGCACGGCACACACTCCGATCCGCCGCAGGCGTGCTGACGGTATCCGCCGCGCACCCGGCGACCGCGGCGCTGACCACTGCACCGACCGTCCCGAGCAAGCGGGCGATCATGACAGGCCTTCCTCGACAGCGATGAGGGTCGCCGGGTCACTGCCATGCCAGGACAGAGTCGAATCACCATCGGCATCGGCGGCGGGAGTGCTTGCCTGTTCGGTCACCGGCTCCAACAACAAGTTCGCCGCGAGCGCGCGGTGATGCAGCGCGAGCAGGTCGACCCCGTGGGTGCGGTTCATCGTCAACCGCAGCGTGGCCGCCTCTGCTCCCCACTCGACACGAGCCCGGCCCGCCACCCGAATCGCATGCTGGGCAGCGGACTTCGCCGCCTGGGCCGGGCGCACAATCCCGGCATGAGGGTGGCGTTCCCGCCAGATGAGGTGTCCGCCGGCGCGGGCCACCGCGAAGTGGGTGCGGGTGCCAGCGCACCACAGTGCCAAGCGGGGACCGCGCGACGCCTGTTCGGCGAACACGGGATCGACACGCTTCTGTGCCAGATTCAGTGCCCGGATCGCGTCGATGTCCACACCGGCGAGGTGCCGCAAAGCGTGCGCGAACATGCCGAACGCCTGCTGGTCAGACAGTCCGTTCGTGGCGGCGAACCGTTCGAGGTCCAGCGCGCGGGTCATGCATCGCAGGCGCGCGGTGTGGGCGGCGACCAAGGCCATGATCTCAGGCTGGGTGATCGCCCTGCCGACGGTGATGTGCGTGTTCTCGCTGTCGGTCATCGTGTGTCCTCCGATACCTCGGGTAGGAGTTCTCGTTGCGGGTGAGACGCTGACGTGAGCTGGTGATCAACGGGTGCGCTCTGGTCGGGCGCGGCGTAGCGGCGTACGTCCATGCGTTCGCCCTCCCACGCGCTCAGCGGGGTGAAGGTGACGGTTTGGCCGGATTGCGGGGCGTGGAGCAGCAAGTCACGGCCTTGCTCGTCGCGGCCGTAGTAGATGCCGACATGGTGGGAGTCCGCACTGCCAGGCGCGGTGAAGAAGATCAGGTCGCCCGGCTGGCGCTGCGCCAGTGGCACGACCTGCGCGGTGGCGTGGTCCTGTTGGGCTTGGGTGTAATGCGGCAGCCTGATCCGACCGCCCGAGGCTTGATAGACCGCGTGCAGAGTCAGACCGGAGCAGTCGAAACCGCCCGAGGTGGGCCCGGAGGTGTCGCCGCCACCCCAGACATACGGGGTGCCGATCCAGCGTGCGGCGTGTTCGATCACCGCCCGCCCGAATGCCGATGCCTCCGCGGGGGTCAGAGGGGTTCCCGCGACCGAGCCACAGCCGGGCCCGGAGACACCGGTGGAGGTGTGTGTCGCGGGTCCGGGATCGATGTCGGCGAACAGTTCATACAGTCCGCGTGCGAGTGGTAATTGGCCGGCGTAGGCGTTGGGTGCGCTGCGTTCGATTGCTTGGGCGAGGTCGGCCGGCGCCATCCGTTCGGCTGCGACGCCGAGTTGATCGGCGTGGTCGTAGAACCAGTTGATCTGGTAGACGGGGTCCATGAGTGTGGCGATGCCGACCGCTCCCCAGATGCTGGCGCGCAGTTGATGGGGGCCGACCGAGTCATGATCGCGGCCGAGACCGTCGTTGGCGTAGCTCAGCGACTCGGGCACCGACGGGTTGGCGAGGTTACGGAACGAGGATTCGGTGGCCTGGGCGGCGAGTTCGGCCACGATGACCGACTCCGGCATCCGCCGCTGCTTGCCGATCGCGACCCCCTCACGCGCCAACCGCAGCTGCGACTCCGACAGCCCCGCCACCGTGTGGCCGGTCGGCGCGTCGATCACGGCGCCGGCAGCAACCGGAGTGGCACAGGAGGACTGGTCCTCGACAACGACAGCCGCCAGCAGGACCAGCAGCAGTAGAATCGGCCCCAAGATCAGCGCCGCAGCCGGTGTTTTCGACGTCGAGTTCACAGGCGCTCACCACCGGGCATGCCGCCGCCGGGCAGATTGTCGAACCGGCGATTCGTGTTGTGGACCTGGCTGGTTCGCTCCGTGGAGGTGAAGCCGAGCCGGAAGGCCACACCGGGTTCGGCGGCCTCGCCGGTCTTCAGCAGGAAGCAGCCGGTGCCGGGTGGTGTTTCGCGTCGGTTCGGGTCGAGGTCGTCGTCAGTGGGTGGGCGCGGCGCGGCCCAGGAGGTGATCAGCAGTTTCTCGGTGTCGGTGATGCCGACCACGGCGCGGATACGGTCGACTTCCTCGGGCCCGACCGGGCCGATGATTTTGGCGCGGGCGCGTTCGAAGAAGCCGAGCGCTTTGGCTTGTGCGGCGACGGAGTCGAAGGCGGCGAGGTCTTTGATGGTGTGGCTGCACATGATCAGACCGGTGCCTAGGGTCCGATTCAATCGGGTCAGGGCATCGACGCGATCGACCATGAAGTCACCGGCGCCGAGCACGCGCCAGATCTCGTCCATCACCACTTCGAAAGTCCGAGGCGGTGCCAGGCCAGCGTCAGCCAGCGCGTGGGCGGCGGCGACCGCGCCGAACCCGTCGCTCCAGCACACCATCAACACCGCGGCCAGCAGTTTGGTGTCGCCTTCGGGAATGCGCGAGACGTCCACGCACACGGCCGGGCTGTCCAGGTCCAGGCGTGTGGTGGTGGGGCCGTTGAAGATGGCCCCGAACGGGCCTTCGACCAATGCCCGCAGCGATCGCCGCAGGGTTTTGGTGCTCGCCCGATAGGAGGGCTCGTCGTCCTCTTCGGCGAATCGGCGCAACCGTTCACCGCCGGTGGAGATGATCTCGAGCAGATCTGCCAGCAGCGGTGCGTGCTCGGAGCTGAATCCTCCCGTAGGGCTGTAGAGCTCACGCAGCCCGGCGGCGATGAGGACTTCCTCGTAGTCGGCGACCCGGGAGCCACGCACGAGTTCGATCAACCCGGCGACCACGTTGACCTGCCCGGCCTCGACCCGCGCGCTGACCTGACGACGCTGATCGGGATCGGGGAGCCGGTCGATGATCGCGCCGAGTGCGCCGACGTCGAGGGGGTTGAGGGTGCCGTGTCCGTAACCGACATCGACGACTTGGCCGCCCAGGCGGTCCACCAGGTCGCGGTAGTCGGGTTTGGTGTCGCCCATGCACAGCACGGTCTCCCCCGCTGCGACCGCGCCGGTCACCATCCGCCGGATCAACGATGATTTGCCGAAACCGTTGAGCGCCAACACGAATGCGATGGGCGCGCTGATGAACCCGCGCAGGAACCAGGACATCGGGTCGAAGTGGACCGGGGCGCCGGTGATGTAGTGGGTCCCGACCGGAGTACCGACAGTGGGTGCGCTCGCGCCGACCGAGAACGGCCACAGGCCGGCGACCTGGACGGTGGTGGCGCGCCATTCGGGAGTAGCAGGGATGACGGCCGCTCGGCCGCCGCCCGGCCCGCGGTATCCGCGGTCGGTCAGCGTTGCCAGCGATCGTTCGAAGCCATCGTCGCCACCGTGGGTTTCGGTGCGCCGGGCAGCGGTCGCCCGACGATGATCATCTCTGGACATCGCCAACCGCGCCCACCAGCCCCGCGGCCCGGGCCGGGCGGCAGCGGCTTCGGTAGCCGCCCTCGCTTCGGGAGTCAGTACGCGCACGCCCGCGACCGGCTCGGTCCGCTGGGGGCGTGTCGGGTCGGTGCGGGTCATGCGCTCACCCGCTTGGAGATCGAGGAGTGCTCAGGCAGGACGAGTCCGATCCCGAGTGAGGCGGCGAACGCGCTGGCTTGGAAGCCATAGCAGCGCCGCACCGACAGTCGTGAGGCAGCGCTCATTGCCTTCACCGATGCCTCGATGCCGGGCAGATCCCCGTCGAGGTGGTCGGTCACCGTGACCAGCACGCCAAATCGGGTGAGGCCCGCACCGCGGGCCTGCTCCTCCCGGGCGGCGCTGGTGTTACCGACCCGGATCCGCGCCGCAGCCGAGGCGATGCCGCGTTCCGTCTGCTCGGCGGCGATGGCGTCGCGGAAATCGGAATCCACCAGACTGGTGGCCTCGGCGGCCGAATGCAGCCGGTAGACGATCGCCACCCGCTTGCGAGGCACGTCCGCGCGCGGGCGCAGCAGTTCCTCGAGCACGGTTTCCATCACCGCGCCGCGCGGGGCGGCGTCCATCTCCCAGGTGATCGAGCGTGCGCCGTCGTGGACGTAGTGATCCCAGCGATCCACATGCGAGAGCGGGCCGACCGAGTCCCAGGACTGGGTGTGCGCCAGTTCAGCGCCGGCGGCCTCGACATCGCGTTGGGCGGCCAGGTCGTAGCGGGTGCGCACCAGGGCCAGGACTTCCCACGCCTGCAGCGGAGTCGCGGGCAGGCCTGCGCGGGCGAGTTGGGACAGCACCCCTTGCAGGCGCTGGCCGATCTCGCGGGCTTGCTCGGCCTCATCGCGGCGAACCCGGCCTTTGCCGATGGCGCGGTAGGTGATCGCGATCCGCGCCTCGATCCGCACCCCGATTCCGCCGGAGCCGGCAGCGGCCTCCTGCATCACTGCACGCGCGTACTCCGGGGCTTGCGGTCGGATCAGTCGGGTGACCTCACGTCCCTGCTTGAGACCGGTCTCGACCACGTTGTCGAGCACCGCGGTCACCGCTACTACCTCCCCGCCGCGGCTCTGGGTCGCCAGAAAATGCCCGTAGCCCTCCACCCACGCGTCGATCTGCGGCTGGTCGACCAGTTCTTTGCCACGAGGAACCACCCGCAACACCACCGTGTAGTGGTCGCTGCGGCGTAGATGCAGCATCGCGAATCGTCGCCCACCAGCGGTCTCGTACTCCGACAGTCGCGAATCAGCGAGCAGACCTGGCAGTTTCGCGACACCCGGGATACGGGCGAATCGGCCCGCGCGGTAGATGTGCTCGCCCCGGGCGCGGGCCGCGACGAACTGGATCCGCAATAACACCAGCTCCCACCCCGTGCGGCCCCGGATGGTGACCGCGACCGGCACGAAGACGATCGCCGCTCCCACCGTCAGACCCAGCGCGACACTCACCGAACGGGTGAGCAGGAACCCCACCATGACCGTCACGATCAAGGCGAGCCCGACCATCGACACTCCCCAGGTCAGGCCGAAGAAGCCGGCGCTGCGAGGACGCTCCCACCGCCCATACATGCGAATGCTCATCGCCGCACCTCCGCCGGGCCGAGAGCATCACCGCTCCAGCCACCGTCGGCCGCGTCACGCGTCTGGGCTTCCACCGCCGAAACAGCCTGATCACCAGCGGCTTTGACCTCCTGCGCGGCCATCACCACGGCACCGGCCACCCCACCGGCCGCTGCACCCGCGCCACCGGCGGCTTGCGAGCCGCCCGCGCCCCGCGCGCCCGAACTCGAGCCCGCGGCCGCCCGGCCCGATGGTGCCGTCGAACGCGCTGCCCCGCCGCTACCACCGCTCGGAGAACCGACGTGACCGTCGCCGCTCGCACCGGACACAGGTGCGGATCCGCCATCGCCGCCGCCCATAGGGCGGCCGCCACCACCGGAACCACCGCCTCCACCGCTCGGACTCGCTCCCCCAGACGGTCCCGCGCCGGGGGCGGCGTCCTCACCTTCGCTGACCTTGCGCGCGTTGCCGCGGTCTCCGGCTGATCCCATCGCCACACCCGCCGCGCCGCCAGCCAGTACCGCAGTTGCGCCGCCACCGCTGCCGAGCGTGGACACCGCCGGGGCGACCAGCCGCACCAGTGCGGGCAGGACGACCACGCTCATCAACAACAAGATCAGTCCCAGCAGGATCTGGTGCGGGTCGGTCTGGTCCTCGTCGCCGATCACGGTGAACGCGATCGCATAGACCAGCGCGCCGACCGGTTTGTAGAGCACGAACGCCAACGCCCAGGACAGCAACCGCTTGTAGGACTGTGAGCCCGGCCCGGTCCCCGAGGCTGCGGCCGCCAGCGGAATCACCGCGACCACCAGGATCAGCAGCGCTTGCCGCAGCACGAGCATCACCAGCTGGACCAGGGTGCCGATCAGCCCGAGAAGCCCGACGATCAGCAGGACACCGGTCCCGAGGCCGGATCGGGTTTCCTGGTCGAATCTCGTCAGCCGGTCGACCGCGCCGACCATGTCGCCTTCGCTGGCGGAGAATATGACCCAGTGGGCGAAACTGTCCCCTGCCCGGGTTCCCATGGTGACCAGCACCGCAATCGCCATCGACATGAAACTGGCCCGCGCGAGCATCAGCAAGCTTTCCTGCGCTTCGCCGGCGACACCGCCGCGTTTGGCCAGCGCCAGGCGCGAGGCGGCGAACATGATTCCGGCTATCAGGAACGCCACCTGCAATCCGCTGCTGTACTCACGTACTGCGGTCAACGCCGAACCCGGTTCCCCGGACGCACCGGTCAACTCCGGGGACGGGAAGTCGGTCCACCACGCCATTGCCATCCTGATCAGCCGGGCGAAGCCATCGACCAGGGCGTCGACGAGGTTGTCGATGGCCGAGCTCGCGGCGTCTCCCACAACCTGTTCGACCTGCTCGCAGACCTGCTGCGGGCCAAGCGGGATGTCACAGAGGCCGGGAAGCGACGGTTGCTCTCGGGCGCCTGTGGGCATCGCGTAAGCGGTTGTCGGGCTCATGCGACGGTCCGCCATGCGCCGAATCCGCTCAGCGAGTCGATGTATGTCCCTGGACCCCAGAGCGCTTCGATATCGGCGGGAACGGCGACGCGCCAGTCACCGTCGAACCAGGTCATCGGCCAACGGGCAATGCGGTAGCCCAGGCCGTCGCGGGCAGCGAACTCGACGACGGCGAAATCAGGGCTGTACCCGGGGACGATTCGCACGCCGTCGGGGACGACGACGAAGCGTGCGGCGTCCGGGGTGCGTGCGCGCGAACGGGCGAACCGATCCACCACCGCCTGCTCGCCGTGGTAGTAGCGCTCGACAACCGCGCGCTGCCAGGTGCCTTCCGGCGCGGCCAATGCACGAGCCAACGCATCCGCGGCGGCCAGAGCCGCGCCTTGCGGTGTGCGGGCGAAACCGGAGGCGATCCCGTCGCGGATCGTCGCGGGTCCGTCGCTGGCCGAGACCGGCAGCGCCGCGCCACCCCACCCGCGCTGCCATCGCATCTGCGCGGGCGGGGTCACCAAGTAGTCCGGGCGGGCGGGGTCGGGTCTCGCGTCGGGGACTTGGACAGCGGGAACACCGGATTCGTCTGCCGGGATCTCGAGGCGGTTGCCGAACAGATCTGCGCTGGATGCCCCTGCCGGGGCCGATGAGGGGCGGTTGGCCGGCGGACTCGAGGGCACCGACGTCGGGGTCGTAGGCCGCTGTTCGCCGCGGGTGATGGTGAGCACCAGCGCTGTGACCACGACGGTGGTGATCGCGACGAGCAGGACGATCAGGATCTTGAAGGAACGCATGCGGCACCGTCGCTTTCAGGACTCGTCGAACGCGATGAGCTCGGTCGGGAGGGTCTCGACGGCGGTCACCACGGGCCTGGAGGCAGAGGTGAGGGCGGGCAGGACCAGTCGCCAGTCATCGTGCTGCCACATCACGGTGGTGTGGTGCCTGGTGACCGAGGCGTCGGGGTGGCGGCTGTAGAGGTCGACGTCGCTGGTGTCAGGGCTGTAATGGGTGATGACGTAGCCGAGTAGCCGTGGCGCGCCGCTGGCGATCGGTGCGGTGATCGAAATCTGAGCGCGGGCGACCGCCCATGCGTCGCGGCCCGCGCCGGGGGCAAGCATGCGCGCACCGATCTGGGGCCATTGGCTGTCGGTGGCGATCGAGACCCGGACACTGGCCTGCGATGCCGCGACTGCCGCACCGGCCGGGGATCGATCGAACCCGGTGACGACAGGGCCGTCACCGCCGTGCGGTCCCTGATCGGTCACCGGCAGGTCGACGCCTTGGAAAGGCTTCCAGCGCAGGCCTGTCGGCGCGGTGTGGATATCGGTCACCGTGCCGGTGTGCTCGCTGCTTCCCACCGGGGTCTCGGTGCCGCACGCCAGCAGCGCGGCGGCAGCGATCGGACCGGTGAACGCCAGCACGGCGGTCACCGCCAGACAGTGAATTCGGTCCATACGCACGGGATCGACCTCCTCGACGAAGTGACGGTCAGGTGGATGGGAGGACAGCCACGGCCAGGGAACTGGCCATGCCGAGCAGGGCGGCGCCGAGCAGGGCGCCGAAGAGTCCTTCGAGGCTTTCCTCGCGGTAGACACGGATCGCCAGCAGCCCGCCGACCCAAACCGTGCGGGCGATGCACAGCAGCAGCACGCACCAGGCCAGATAGCCCAGCAGCTGAGTCAACGGCGCCAGTACGCCAGCGGGGAGGTCCGCAGCCAGGGATGTCGTACTCGCCTGGACCGGGTTTGGGCCGAGGCCGCGCATGTCAGGCCCCTCCGCTGACGACCGCGTTCATGATCGGTCCCGCACTGGTGGCCAGAATTCCTCCGAACAGCGCGCCGAGCAGAATCTTCGGGGATTCGACCGACCCGCCGTGCCAGCGCTCCCATCCGAATTTGCCGCCGGCGTAGATCACGGCCGCGATCCCGGCCAGGGTCACGAACCAGGCCATGAAATTCACCAGGCCGATGACCTTGTTCGCCCCCGGCGGCGCCGTGGGGGTGATGGTGATCTCCTGCGACACGGTCACGACCATGTCGGCGAGGACTACGACGGTGCTCATGATGGGGTCTCCGAATCGTTGCGCGCCGCGGCGGTCCGGGTCGCGGCCAAACCAGTGACGATCTGGGTGCCGGCGTGATACACGTCGACAGGAACCGCGCCCCGCAGGCGGGCACGCCGTGGCGGTGGCGGATCGAACGGTGTGAATTCGGCCAGATCGGTGAGTTCAGTGGCCAAAAGCTCGTCATGCCAGCCGATCTCGTACACCGACTCGACCAGGTCGGTGACCACCGACTTGTAGCGGCGCACCACCGCGGGCACCCCGCCCGGGCGTGCGGCGGTGAGCACCAGCCCGATCACTTCAACCCCGGGGGCGGCGAGCCCGGCGTGCCATTCTCGGAGGCGGTCGGCCGCAGCGGTGAGCCCGGGCATGCACAGACGGGCCGCGACCAGCACCAGCTGGGTTGTCGCCGTCGAGGCCGGCCAGGCCAGTCCGGTGTCGGCGGCCGGTGCCCACCAGCGCGCCAGGGTGGAGGTTCCGGCGCCGCCGTGCGCGCCCAGCACCGCCCACAGCGGCGGGTGCGCACCGGTGATCGGCAAAGGATCGGACCGGACCGGCGCCGTCCGGTTCGGCATGGACAGTGTGTGCGGATCGAGGCGTCGGCCGAAGCCAGGCGACGGGGACTGCTCGAGGCGGGAAGCGGTGGCGCGCATTGTCAGCCCCGCTTCTGAATGTTGGTGATCAGCACGGTGCCGTGAGGGGTGATGCCGGTGTTGATCAGTTGCAGGTAGTCCACGCGAGTGCCGCCGGGGTGAAGCTCGACAAGGTGCACTTCGGCTGCGGTTTCGGCGATCGGGGTGACCGCAACGCAGTGCGTCGTCCCGACCGGGATGGAGGCGATCCCTGCGGCGAGAGCATCGGCGCTGAGTCCGGCTTCCGGGGCGACCAGCTCCAGCGCGGCCGCGGCGTCACGACGCTGGTAGTAGGCGTGCTCGAAGGCGGCGATCACGCCGGGCATCGAACGGGGGTCGCCGGCGACATCGGTGACCGATGTGCCCGTCAACCCTGTGCAGGCTTCCCCGAGTTCTACGGTCGCCGCTGATGGCACGGCGGTCTGTGTGGGAATCACCGCGGCGTTCTCCGGTAGATCGATGACTGCACGGATCCCGGTAGCCGTCGCCGCGGCGGCGACAGTGAAAGCCACGGCGAGCGCGATCCACACCGTCCGACGTCCCCGGATGCGCCGCCGGTTGGCCACGGCTACCGGCTCGCGTGCCATCGGTTTGTCGTCGAGCCACTGCCACAGGTCGTCGGCCTCGGGACGCGCTTGAGCCGGCACGCCCGGAACACGGTGCGGTACCGAAGGTTCGGAACGCAGCCAGGCGGCGCCGTGGCCGGTGTCGATGGGGGTGTCGTGTCGCATGGGTTGGTGTCACCTCCTCAGTGCGATGCGGTGGGATGGAGTTGGGCCCTTCGGGCGGGTCGCCGGGTGGAGGATCAGCAGACTGGTGGGGTACGTCGGCCGAACCAGCTCCGCCCGAAGGGGTCTCAGGGGGTGCCCTCGCTCGGGACCACGGACTGCCCGGTCGCCGGCGTCGGCGAGCTCGACGGCAAGGGTGTCGGCGGCGAGCTGGTCGGGGTTGTGGTCGGTGACGGTGGCTCAGGGAGTGGGGCGGTCGACGCGTCGCGTGCGATGGCGATGAACCAGTCCGCGACGGTGCGCAGCGTCGAGCTGCCGGTGCTGGTGGCGGGGATGGTTCCGTAGGAGCCGTGGCGGCCGGTGGTGTCGCTGTATTGGGCGGTCGCTGCCAGGGTGTAGAGCTGATCGGGTTCGGCGATTGTGCTGGTGATCGCGTCGAAGGCTTCGTTGACCCACCGGCTGGCCGTCTGTGGCGGGATGAGTTCGATGACCGCGTCGGCGAGTTTCGCGGCGAGGACCGCGACCGCCGCCAGCGGATCGGCCATGCCCACGGTGGCCAGTTCGGCGACGGTGGCCGGGGTGATCACCGTCCGCGCCACCGTGATCGCGGCGTTGAAGCCGATCGTGCCGATCTTGAACAGCGCATCCAGAGCTTGCGTGGGGGTAGGCGCAGCCGTGGCCGGGTCGGATGCCTCGACCACGCGCTGACCGAGAGATTTGGCGGGCTGATAGGACAGTTGGTCCAGGCTGGTGCCGGCCAAATCCTCGTTCACTACATTCACAGCGGTGGTGAAGGCAGTCGCCGACAAAGCGGTGGCGATGGTGCTGATCGCCGCGATCGGGTCACGGGTATCGCTGTGAGCGACGAGGTTGGCCACGGCGGTCGCCAGCGGGCTTCCGAGCGGCGTGTCACACGTTCCGTCACCAGCGACACACAGATCTGCGACCCGACCGCTCAATTCCCCGTACCCGGGTGCACTGATCCCGGTGTTCGAGATCCCGGCTCCAGCCGGCGTCTGGGTGAGCAGAGTGATGGTGGAGACCTGACTACCGCTGGTTCCCGGCGCCGGCGCCGGCGTGCTCGACTGCGGGCGGCCCGGCAGTACCGGGGTTCCGGCAGCGCGAGCAGGATTGGCCAACAGTGCCACAGCCGCGACCTGATCAGCGCCGACACCACTGCGGCCTGAACCGACGTCTCGGGCGAACTGGTCGGCGGCCGCGGCGCCGTGACCGTATCCCGCCACGGCCAGTAGCGTGTCGGGGCAGCGGTCCACGACCTCGTCGGCCATGTCATCGAGCCGCCGAGCGGCGTCCTCGACGGCGACCGGATAGGTCGAGGGCGCGCCGTCGTCGGTGTGGCCGTACGGCACGTACGCGCGTTGCACGTACTCCCCCGCTGCGGCGGCAACCTGCCCGAAAACCTGCCCGAGTGCGCCGGTATCCGCACCGGTCTCGGTCGCGCCTTCCTCGTCGCCTTGCACGCCCAGCGCGTACACCACAGGGCAGGCCCCGGCGATGGCGACGTCGGGTTGTGCTGTCGCCGTTGCTGTCCCGAAGACTGCGGTTGCGAGTACGAGCGCGATCACAGCACTGTGGAGTCTGGTGCGGATGGGATGGGAATGCATTGATTTCACCTCGATCGGGAGGTGCCTGCCCGCCCGCTCAGCCGGGGGTACGGCGGGCGGGCAGGCACGCATTCAGGTGGTCTGCGATGGCGGTGCGTCGACAGGGCGGGTGGGGCAGCGCTGCAGGGAGCCCAGATGGTCCAGGGCATCCGCAGCGGCTTCGAAGGCCGTGCGAATATGACCGGTGGGGTACTCGCGCCAGCTCAGATCGACGTCGGAGAGTTGGTACTCGGCGAACAACGCCTGGCCCATCACGATCGGAATGAGTCCGTCTCTGCTGCCGTGATAGAGATGGACCGGGACCGGCGGTCGTCGGTGGGCTGCGGCTTCGACCGCCAGGACGTGACGCCACAGCGGGTCGTTCCAGGGTTCGCGGCGTTCACACCAAGCTCCGAGGGGAATGTGGCGGTAGGTATCGAGTAGTTGCTTCGCGGTCAATGTCTGGGCGTGGGCGAAGCGGTGGCGTCCTTCTTCAGTCAGGACATGGGTGACTGGCAGGTGGGCATAGGCGCGCGCCAACCCGACCATGCCCGCCATCGCCAGGCCCGACAGCGGGCCACCGTCGATGCCCGCGATCAGAGCACGTGGGTTGGCCGGCACGGCACCGGCGGCGACCCCACGCAGATCCACCTCTGGGGCATAGGTCGGGTGGTGCTCGGCGGCGAAGACCGCTGCCCGCCCGCCGTCGGCGTAACCCCAGATCACCCACCCGCCCGAGATGTCGACATCGGCGAGTGCGGGCAGGGCGCGCGCCAGGTCGAGCACAGTGTGCGCCGCGGCGAGCCCTGACAGGAACGGGTGCACACCCAACCCCGTCATTCCCAGGCCCTGCCCGTCGGGAATCGCGACGGTCCAACCACGCTCCAGCGCCAATGCCACCTCTGGGAACGCAGAGTCGTCGACGGCCTCGGGCAGAAGTTGCGATGGTGCGATCCGACCACCAAAACCTCGGAACCTCGGGCAGTACAGCAGGGCGGACGCGCCCTCGCTGCTTGTTGCGGCGGTCGGGGTCACGACAAGTCCGGACGCCGGCAGCGGGGCGTGGAAGCTGGTGCGAGTCGAATACACCACCTGCCAGGCCCGCGCCGCGGCCGGGCAGGCCCGCCACCCCAAATAAACGGGGCGCACCCGTTAAACAGCGGGGGGGGGGGTGTGCGGGGGTATATGTTTGGTTTAAATTTAGGCGGGGGAGGGGTGGGGGGGGGGGG
>NZ_JARWRU010000600.1 GCF_029867845.1 Nocardia farcinica
GAACCGGTGTGGTTCCTCGGCACGGTGGGCGTCGACCCCGCTCACCAGGGCGCCGGGCTGGGACGCGCGGTACTCGCCCCCGGCATCGCCGCGGCCGAGGCCGCCGGGCTGCCCGCGTTCCTGGAGACCACGGGCGAACGCAATCGCCGCTTCTACGAGGCGCTGGGCTTCCGGGTGGTGGCCACCGTCGAGATCCCGGACGACGGCCCGACCACACTGGCCATGCTGCGCGAACCGCGCGGCTGAGCGCCGCGCACCGAACGCTGGTCACCTCCGCGGCGCCGCCGTCGCCCCGGTGTCCCGGCCTGCCACGCGGCGCGAACCGTGGGCGTGCGCCGGACGCGACCCGTCACCGACGACAACGGGCCCGGCGCGCGGCCGGGCCCGCGACCTCGCCGCCGAACCGGCGACCGGCGCGGCTTCAGGCCTCGTCGAGAAGTTCCGCGGTGACCGCCGATTCGGTGTCGGGAATGCCCAGCTCGCGGGCGCGACGGTCGGCCATGGACAGCAGGCGGCGGATGCGGCCCGCCACGGCGTCCTTGGTCATCGGCGGGTCCGCGAGCTGGCCGAGTTCCTCGAGCGAGGACTGGCGGTGCTCCACGCGCAGCTTGCCCGCTGCGGCCAGATGCTCGGGCACGTCGTCGCCGAGGATCTCCAGCGCGCGCTCCACGCGGGCCGCGGCCGCGACGGCGGCGCGGGCCGAGCGGCGCAGGTTGGCGTCGTCGAAGTTGGCCAGCCGGTTGGCCGTGGCCCGCACCTCGCGGCGCATCCGGCGTTCCTCCCAGGTCAGCCGGGTGTCCTGGGCGCCCATCCTGGTCAACAGCGCGCCGATGGCCTCGCCGTCACGCACCACCACACGGTCGGTGCCACGCACCTCGCGGGCCTTGGCGGTGATGCCGAGCCTGCGGGCCGCGCCGACCAGCGCCAGCGCCGCCTCCGGGCCGGGGCAGCTCACCTCGAGCGCCGAGGATCGGCCGGGCTCGGTCAGCGAGCCGTGCGCGAGGAAGGCCCCGCGCCAGGCCGCCTCGGCGTCGGCGATGCTGCCCCCCACCACCTGGGCGGGCAGTCCGCGCACCGGACGACCACGCACGTCGAGCAGGCCGGTCTGGCGCGCCAGCGCCTCGCCCTCCTTCGACACCCGGACGACATAGCGGGAGGTCTTGCGCAGCCCGCCGACGCCGAGCACGTGCACATCGGATCCGTAGCCGTAGAGCTCGAAGATCTCCCGGCGTAGCCGCCGGGCGATGGAGCCCATGTCCACCTCGGCCTCGACGATCACCCGGCCGCCGACGATGTGCAGGCCGCCCGCGAAACGCAGCAGAGCCGACAGCTCCGCCTTGCGGGAACTCACCTGCGACACCGTGAGCCTGCTCAGCTCGTCCTTCACCTCGGCTGTCATCGCCACGAGACGCGCTCCTTTCCACCCAACCCTGACCGCACACCCGCGCCCATGTGCCGTCCCTCGACTCGAAGTCCTGCCGGCTGCGGCCGAGGTTGCCGGATCAGCTGATCCAGAGCTGCGGCGAGCTTGCCGGGATGATGCCGATCGGTCCCCGTTTCGGCGACATCGGAGAACGTTACCCGCGCGCGCAGTTGTTCGGCGGCTCTTGCGACATGTTCGCGTTCCCGGCCCGGAGGAACCGAGTCCGAATCCACCAGAACCTCGTCCACGGTGAATTCCGGTGCGTGCTGAGACAATACGTGCAGGTGCCGCTCGGCGGAGAAACCCGCGGTCTCGCCGGGCTGGGCCGCCAGGTTCAGCACCAGGATCTTGTGCGCTCTCGTATATACCAGGGCGTCACGGAGTCCGGGGACCAGAACGTGCGGAATCACGCTGGTGAACCATGATCCGGGCCCGAGCACCACCACGTCGGCGTGTTCGATGGCGGCGGTGGCCTCCGGGCTGGCGGGCGGATCGGACGGGATCAGCCGCACCCGGCGCACCTTGCCGGGGGTGGTCGCCACCGCGACCTGGCCGCGGATGCTCCAGGTGACTCTCGGATCCGCTTCCAGGCCGGAGACATCGGCCTCGATGTCCAGCGGGATCGGCGACATGGGCAGCACCCTGCCGGTGGAGTCCAGCATGGCCGCGACCTCGTCGAGGGCGGCCACCGGGCTGCCGAGCACCTCGGTCAGCCCCGCGAGGATCAGATTGCCCAGCGAGTGGCCCGCCAGCGCGCCCGTGCCGCCGAAACGGTGTTGCAGGGTGCGCGCCCGGACACCGTCCGGCTCGCCCGCCAGCGCCGCCAGCGCCATCCGTAGATCGCCGGGCGGCAGCATGCCCAGTTCGGTGCGCAACCGGCCGGAGGACCCGCCGTCGTCGGCGACGGTGACCACCGCGCAGATCCGCCGGGTGAGCCTGCGCACCGCGCTCAGGGTGGCGTACAGCCCGTGCCCGCCCCCCAGCGCGACGACCGCGGGGTCGGTCTCCCATTCGGTCATTCGCGCCCCAGGTCCCGGTGCACGATCCGCACCTGCCCGGCCGAACCCTCCGCGGTGCCCGCGCTGATCAACTCCCCGAGCGCCTCGGCGATCGCCACGCTGCGATGCCTGCCCCCCGTGCAGCCCACTGCCACGGTCATGTATCGCTTCCCCTCTTGGCGGTAGCCACCCGTCGTCAGATCGACCAGGTGGTGAGCGGTGTGCAGATAGTCCATCGCGCCGGGGCGCGACAGCACGTACTCACTGACCACGGTCTCCTGCCCCGAGTGCTCACGCAGTTCCGGTATCCAGTGTGGATTGGGTAGGAAACGCACATCCAACACCATGTCGGCGTCCAGCGGAACCCCGTACTTGAAGCCGAAGGACTGCACCGTCAGTTGCAGCGCGGCGGGCGCGCCGTTGCCGTAGGCCTCCTCCAGCTTGCGGTGCAACTGGTGGATGGACAGCTCGGTGGTGTCGATCACCAGATCGGCTTCCGCCTTGACCTTGGCCAGCCGCTCGCGCTCGGCGGCGATGCCGGAGGACAGCGTGCCGTCGGCGGTCTCGCTCTGCAACGGGTGCCTGCGGCGGGCGAAGCCGAACCGGCGGATCAGCACGTCGTCGCTGGCCTCGAGGAACAGCACCCTGGTGCGCAGCCCGAGCGCGCGCAGCTGCTCGGTGACCACCGAGAGATCACCGGAGAAGAACCGGGAGCGCACGTCCATGACCAGCGCGAGCCGGGTGATCGGCGGGTCGGCGGCGGCACCGAGCTCGACCATGCGGCCGATCAGCTCCGGCGGCAGGTTGTCGGCGACGTACCAGCCCAGATCCTCGAGAACCCGGGCGGCGGTGCCCCGGCCCGCGCCGGACAGTCCGGTGACGACGACGACCTCGGCCTGCTGTTCGATCCTGCCCGCGGCCGACCGGCCTGCCTGGCTCGCGGTGTTGTTCGATTCGACGCGTGTCATGTCCTACCGGGTTCGTGTCAGGGTGCCTCTTTCGATCATCGCGCACCGGAACGGGGATCGGGCGCCGACACTCAACCTACGCGACGGCCGATCGAATCTCTCATCCGCTTCCCCCTCCGATTTCCCACCCGAGACACGTCATCGGGGCAGGCGGCCCGCCGCCTCACGACTCCCCGTGCAAGGCCGCCAGCACCGCTTTCGCGGTGGCCACCCCGATGCCGGGCACTTCGGTGATCTGCTCGACGGTGGCCTCCTTCAACTTGGCGACCGAACCGAAGTGGGTCACCAGCGCGGTGCGGCGGGCCTGGCCGAGGCCGCGCACCGAGTCCAGCGCCGAGGCGGTCATCCGGCGGGAGCGCTTGTTGCGGTGGTAGGTGATGGCGAAGCGGTGCGCCTCGTCGCGGATGCGCTGCAACAGATACAGGGCCTCGCTGTTGCGGGGCAGGATCACCGGGTCGGGCTCCCCGGGCACCCATACCTCCTCGAGGCGCTTGGCCAGGCCGATCACCGCGACATCGGTGATGCCCAGTTCGTCGAGCACCTCCGCGGCGGCGGCCCCCTGCGGCGCGCCGCCGGCGGCGACGTAGAGATTGGGCGGATAGGCGAACTTGCGCGGCTTTCCGGTGCGCGGGTCGATACCGGGACGCGAGCCGGTCTCCTCCGCACCATCGAGCGGCCCGTCACCCACCGCCCCCGCGCAGGCGGGCTCGCCGTCGACCAGCGGCGTCCCCGGCGCGGTGCCGTCGAGTTCGCCGCGCTCGGCCTCGTCGCGTTCCTTGCGCAGCCGGTAGAAGCGGCGGCGGGTGACCTCGGCGATGCTGGCCACATCGTCGGAGCGGCCCCCGCCCGCGGCCTCCTTGATGGCGTAGTGCCGGTACTCCGAGGAGCGCTTGAGACCGTCTTCGAACACGACCAGCGAGGCCACCACATCGGTGCCCTGCACATGGCTGATGTCCACGCACTCGATGCGCAGCGGCGCGGTGTCCAGGTCGAGCGCGTCCTGGATGTCCTGCAACGCGGCCGAGCGCGCGGTGAGATCGCCCGCGCGCTTGAGCTTGTGCTGGGCCAGCGCCTCGGCGGCATTGCGCCGCACCGTCTCGGCCAGTGCCTTCTTGTCGCCGCGCTGGGGCACCCGCAGGCGCACCGACGAGCCGCGCAGGGTGCTCAGCCACTGCTGCACCTGGTCGTGGTCGGCGGGCAGGGCGGGCACGAGCACCTCGCGCGGGACGATGGAGGCGCTCTGCTCGGCGGGGTTCTCGTCGGCCTGGGCGACCTGCTCACCGTAGAACTGGGTGAGGAACTGTTCGACCAGCGCGGCGGTCTCGTCGACGGGCGCGCCCTCGCCGTCGGCGGCGGAGGCGGCGGCGTCGGCCGGCAGATCGATCGCGTCGCCGGACTTGTCCACCACCCAGCCCCGCTGGCCACGCACCCGCCCGTCGCGCACGTGGAAGATCTGCACCGCCACCTCCAATTCGTCGGTGGCGAAGGCGATCACGTCGGCGTCGGTGCCGTCGCCGAGCACCACCGCCTGCTTCTCCAGCGCGCGGCGCAGCGCCTGCACGTCGTCGCGCAGCCGGGCGGCGGTCTCGAAGTCGAGCTCCTCGGCCGCGGCGTGCATGCGCCGCTCCAGCTCACGGACCATGCGGTCGGTGCGGCCTGCGAGGAAGTCGCAGAAGTCGTCGACGATGGCGCGGTGCGCCTGCGCGTCGACCCGGCCCACGCACGGCGCCGAGCACTTGTCGATGTAGCCGAGCAGGCAGGGCCGCCCGATCTGGCTGTGCCGCTTGAAGACTCCGTTGGAGCAGGTGCGCGCCGGGAAGACCCGCAGCAGCAGGTCCAAGGTCTCGCGGATGGCCCAGGCGTGGGCGTAGGGGCCGAAGTAGCGCACGCCCTTGCGCCGCGCGCCCCGGTAGACGAACAGCCGCGGGTACTCCTCGTTCAAGGTGACCGCGAGCACGGGATACGACTTGTCGTCCCGGTAGCGCACATTGAAGCGCGGGTCGAACTCCTTGATCCAGTTGTACTCCAGTTGCAGCGCCTCCACCTCGGTGGAGACGACCGTCCACTCCACCGAGGCGGCGGTGGTCACCATCTGCCGTGTCCTCGGGTGCAGCGAGGCCACATCGGCGAAGTAGGAGTTCAGGCGCGCGCGCAGGCTCTTGGCCTTGCCGACGTAGATCACCCGGCCGTAGGCGTCCCGGAATTTGTAGACACCCGGCTCGACGGGGATGGTGCCCGGCGCCGGCCGGTACGTCGCTGGATCTGCCACCTCGCCAGCCTATCGACCGGCTCCGACAGTCTGTCGTGCCCTGCGCGGGCCGGCACACCTCAGCCGCACCGGCCACCCCGCGGCGCGACCGGGCCCGCCTCCTCTCCGGCCGTGGGCTGTGGGGCCGGGACGCTGTAGGGGGCCGGGACGCTGTGGGTCCCCGGGGCCTGGGAGTCAGCGCGGGACGGCGAGCCCGTGCGCGCGCAGCGCGTCGATGAGCGCGTCCGGGCGCTGCGCGACGGGCAGCGGGTCGACCAGCGCGAAGCGGCAGCCCAGCTCGGTGGCGCCGCCGTCGGTGACCGGGCTGTCGCCCACCATGAGCGCCGCCTCGGGGGCGACGCCGAGCTCGTCCAGCGCCGCGCGGAAGATCAGCGGCTCGGGCTTGCGCGCGCCGATCTCGTGGGCGACGGCCACCGCCTCGACCCGGGCGTCCCAGCCGTGCGCGGCGAGCACCTGACGCGGATCGGCGGCCAGATTGCTCACCACGCCGACCGGGATACCGTGCGCGGCAAGGAAACTCAGCACCGCGTCGGTGTCGGGGTAGGGCGCCCAGCAGGCCGGATCGACCTGTTCGGGGTCGAAGACCCGACCAGCGGGGACAGCGCCACCGAGAGCGCCCTCGGCGTCGGCCAGACCGCCTCGGGGTAGATCGGCGCCGGGTAGAGGGGTGCCGGGCACATCCGCGCCGCCGGGGCCGGGATCCTCCCACCGGAAGAGCGTGCCGGAGAAGTCGAACAACACCGCTTCGATCGCCACCGGCTCAGCCTACCGAGGACCGGCGCGATCACCGGGGACCGCGTGTCGCGACACGATCCGGCAACATTTCGGTTCACTGCGAGCGAAACCCTGTGACTTCTCTGCGAGGCTTGCCTAACGTCTGTGCGCATGACAGTTGATCCGGCCGAGCAGGCCCGCGAGTGGAGCTTCGAGACCAAGCAGATCCATGTCGGACAGGTGCCGGACGGCACCACCAACGCCCGCGCCCTGCCCATCTACCAGACCACCTCCTACACCTTCCGCGACACCGCGCACGCGGCTGCGCTGTTCGGTCTGGCCGAGCCGGGCAACATCTACACCCGCATCATGAACCCCACCCAGGACGCCGTCGAGCAGCGGATCGCGGCCCTCGAGGGTGGCGTCGCGGCGCTGCTGCTGTCGTCGGGTCAGGCCGCCGAGACCTTCGCGATCCTGAACATCGCAGGCGCCGGTGACCACATCGTCTCCAGCCCCCGGCTGTACGGCGGCACCTACAACCTCTTCCACTACACTCTGCCGAAGCTGGGCATCGAGGTCTCCTTCGTGGAGGACCCGGACAACCTCGACCAGTGGCGCGAGGCGGTCCGCCCGAACACCAAGGCGTTCTACGGCGAGACCATCTCCAACCCGCAGAACCACATCCTCGACATCCCCGGCATCGCCGAAGTGGCCCACGCCGAGGGCATCCCGGTGATCGTGGACAACACCGTCGCCACCCCGTATCTGATCCAGCCGCTGAAGCACGGCGCGGACATCGTGGTGCACTCGGCCACCAAGTACCTGGGCGGCCACGGCGCGGCCATCGCCGGCGTGATCGTCGACGGCGGCAACTTCGACTGGACCCGGGGCCGCTTCCCCGGCTTCACCGAGCCGGACCCGAGCTACCACGGTGTGAAGTACGCCGACCTGGGCGCTCCGGCCTACGCCCTCAAGGCGCGCGTGCAGCTGCTGCGCGACCTCGGCGCGGCGATCTCGCCGTTCAACGCCTTCCTGATCAGCCAGGGCCTGGAGACGCTGAGCCTGCGCATCGAGCGGCACGTGCAGAACGCACAGGCCGTGGCGAAGTTCCTGTCCGAGCGTCCCGAGGTCACCTCGGTGTCCTACGCGGGCCTCGAGTCCTCGCCGTGGTTCGAGCGCGGCCGCGCGCTGGCCCCCAAGGGCACCGGCGCGGTCATCGGCTTCGAGCTGGCGGGCGGGGTCGACGCGGGCAAGCGTTTCGTCGAGGCGCTGAGCCTGCACAGCCACGTCGCCAACATCGGTGACGTGCGCTCGCTGGTCATCCACCCGGCCTCCACCACGCACTCGCAGCTGACCCCCGAGGAGCAGCTGAACGCGGGCGTGACCCCGGGCCTGGTGCGCCTGGCCGTCGGCATCGAGCACATCGACGACATCATCGCCGACCTCGAGACCGGTTTCGCCGCCGTCAACTCCTGACACCGACACTCCCGAAACGGGGGGGCCCCCAACCCCGCCGCCCCGGTAGGGGTGTGCCCGGGGGGGTAGGGGGTGGCGTTTACGAAGTGGGGGGGCCCGGGGGGGGGATAATTAG
>NZ_JARWRU010000601.1 GCF_029867845.1 Nocardia farcinica
AAAAACCTTAAAAACCCCCCGGGGGGGCCTGCCCCCCCCCGCTTCGGGGGGGAAGGGTCCCCCCGGGGCCCCTCCCGCGCCCCCGCGGATCGCCCGCCGAGGCGCGATCCGGAGTCGATCAGGTCCAGCTTGAGTCGTCACCAGAAGGGCGTCCGGGATGGCCGCGCAATGAGAGCAATGAACCTAACCGGAGATAAAGGAGACCGATGAACCCCGATCTAGGTGGTACGAACCGTCAGCTGGATTGGCTGGTTTCGAACTTCGCCAACGAGGTTCCTGGCGTAGCTCATGCCGTCCTGGTCTCGGCTGACGGCCTGCTGATGGCCGCGAGCGCCCAGCTGCCCGTCGATCGCGCAGAACAACTCTCGGCGGTGACCGCCGGCCTGGCCAGCCTTTCGGTGGGTGTGTCCAACCTGTTCGAAGGCGGCACGGTGCTGCAGTCCGTCGTGGAGATGGAGCACGGCTACCTGCTGCTGATGGCAGTGGGCGACGGCTCCTACCTCGCGGTGCTGACCAACACGTCCTGCGATATCGGCCAGGTCGGCTACGAGATGGCGCTGCTGGTCGAACGGGTGGGCCAGACCGTACAGGCCACGCCGCGTGTCACGATGGGTTCCTGATGGTGGGATGGACATAGAAGATCACCACGTGGAGAGCGCCGAGCCGAGCCTCGTCAGGCCGTACTCGCTGACCGCGGGCCGCACGCGGCCCAAGGTCGAGCTGGCGCTCGAGGCGCTCGTCGCCTCACAGCCGGTCGCTTTGGAACGGCAGTTCGAGCTGACCAACATCGAGACGTCGATCGTGGAGTTGTGCAGAGAATCGCCGTCCGTCGCCGAAGTGGCGGCGCGGCTCGGGATTCCGATCGGAGTCGCGCGGGTACTCGTAGCGGACTTGATCGAAGCCGGGCACGTGCGCGTTTCGGCGACATTGAAAGAGGATTCCAGCGACGATGAACGTCGCGAGTTGATCGAAAGGGTTCTCAGTGGACTCCGGCGTATTTGATTCGACGGCGCAGGTCGATACCCGCACCAGCAAACCGACCTCGGCCAAGATCGTGGTCGCGGGCGGCTTCGGTGTCGGCAAGACCACGTTGGTCGGTGCTGTCTCGGAGATCGTTCCGCTGCGCACCGAAGCATTGGTCACCAACGCCAGTGCCGGCATCGACAACCTGACCGGCATTCCGATGAAGTCGACCACCACGGTGGCGATGGACTTCGGCCGGATCAGTCTCGCCGACGACCTGGTGCTGTACTTGTTCGGCACGCCGGGCCAGTACCGCTTCTGGTTCATGTGGGACGACCTGATCCGCGGCGCCATCGGCGCGGTCGTGCTGGTTGACACCCGCAGGCTCGAGGACAGCTTCGCCGCCGTCGACTACTTCGAGGCGCGCAATCTGCCGTTCCTGGTGGCGTTGAACGAGTTCGACGACGCGCCGCGGTACCCGATCGAGGACATCAGGCAGGCGCTGGCGGTCTCCGCCGACGTGCCGATCCTGTCCATCGACGCCCGCCGCCGCGAGCCGGCCAAGCAGGCGCTGGTCGCGCTGACCGAGTACGCGCTGCGCAAGGTGATGCAGGGCTACTGAGCCGCCGCGGTGCCGTCCGGCGCTGCGGTCGCCAGGGGTTCGGCCGCCTGGTGCCGGAGTTCGTTCGGCGCGGAGCCGGGGGTGCTGTGGGGTAGCAGCACCGAGTCCGTCCGCGCGGTCCGAGGGCCGTCGCACCGAGCACACGACGATATCGCGGCACCGCCCGGGGTGGTGCCGCGATCTTGTGCTGTCCGGGAAGGGCGGCCGCGGTCGCGTCGCGCCGGTCGTGCGCCATGGCCGTCGTGCTCGATCACGAACCGCCGCTGCCGCGGTGAGCACAGCGCACACGGTCGTCCTGCTCTCGCATAGGGCGCGATACGCTCGCGCGATGCGGATATCGGCGCGAGAACTACTCGGGCAGTTGCTCGATGCGGACTCCTTCGTGAGCTGGGACGGCCCGCCGGTGACGGTCGGCGCTTCCGAGCGCTATCGCGGTGAGCTGCGCGCGGCGCGCGAGGCCGCGGGCACCGACGAGGCGGTGCTGACCGGCGAGGGCCTGTTGCGCGGCAGGCGGGTGGCCGTGATCGCCTGCGAATTCGGTTTCCTGGCCGGGTCGATCGGCGTGGCCGCCGCGGAGCGCATCGTCTCGGCGGTGGAACGGGCCACCGAGCTCGGTCTGCCGCTGATCGCCTCGCCCACCTCGGGCGGGACCAGGATGCAGGAGGGCACGGTCGCCTTCGTGCAGATGATCAAGATCGCCGGCGCGGTGACCGCGCACAAGGCGGCGGGCCATCCCTATCTGGTCTACCTGCGCAATCCCACCATGGGCGGTGTGTTCGCCTCCTGGGGGTCGCTGGGGCACATGACCTTCGCCGAGCCGGGCGCCATGGTCGGCTTCCTCGGCCCGCGCGTCTATCAGGCGCTCTACGGGGAGAAGTTCCCCGAGGGCGTGCAGACCGCCGAGAACCTCTACCGCCACGGCGTGATCGACGGCGTGCTGCCGGTCTCGGTCTTCCGCCGTATCTCTCATCGCGCGCTGAGCGTGTGCAGCGGGGTGGTGCTGCCCGACCACGCGCCAGCGCACGCCGCGGCGCCGGCGGCGGGGCGGGCCCCGCCCGGGGGGGGGGGCGGCGGCGGGACCGATGTGGCGCGGGGGGGGTAGCCGCCCAGGGGGTGGGGGGTGGTGTCCCCCCCCCCCCGCCCG
>NZ_JARWRU010000602.1 GCF_029867845.1 Nocardia farcinica
TACGGAGCATCTGGCCGGCCCGGCCCGGTTGGCCCCGGCCGGCCCACGCTGTCATGGTTCGTCGATTCGATACGGCCGTCACCTCGCTTTCGTCTCGGCTCCGGTTTCCGTGACCCCCGTGCCGGGGGCTCCGGCTCGGCCCGGAGGGCTGCGCTGCTTGGGCGGCGCGGGCTCGGCGGTTCGGCCGAGCAGTTCAGCCGGCGCCGGGAAGCGCGCGGGGTCGGTCGACGGAGGCGAGGTGGGCACCGAACACCCGCACCGAAGCGGGGTCCGAACCACCAGCATAGCCTCCTCGACCTCGGCGACCAGTCGCTCGAAGTCGGGATCGAGCAGCACCAGCCGGGCGGTGGGCCACCGAGTCGAGGAATCCAGGGCTACCCCGTGGGGTCGGATACGTCGGTTTCGGATACCCGCCGCGTGGCGCGGCCGTGGTCGCGGAACGGATCGGTACGCATCGGCATGGTGGGCACCCCTCCTCGCTCGATCTCACGTACTTCACTTGAGCTAATCTATGCCAAGCGGCATAGATTTTTTCTACCACCGTTATACGCGATCCCGCAAGGACTCGTCGACTCGCGACCATCACAATGGATGCGCATCGATACAGGGACTTCCGAGGAGTGCCCCATGCCCGACCCCCAGCACAGCGCCGACAACGCCGGTGTGACGACACCCGAGGCGGGGCGGCCGGTCTATGCGATCTCCGTGGCCGCCGAACTGTGCGGCCTCGGAGTACAGACCCTGCGCCTGTACGAGGCGCGCGGGCTCATCCGGCCGGCGCGCAGCGCGGGCGGCACCCGCTGTTACAGCGCCGCGGACGTGGCCCGCCTGCACCGCATCACCACCCTCACCCAGCAGGGCATGAACCTGACCGCGATCGCGCGCATCCTCGAACTCGAGGACGCCAACGCCGACCTGACGGCGCGCTGCGACCGACTCCAGGCCCGCCTGGACAGTGTCGCCGCCGAGCGGCCCGCGGTGACGGACTCCGCTACATGAGGCAGAGCGGGCGGATGTCGCTCGCGCCGCCCGGGGTGGGCGAGGTGAGCAGCAGACAGGGGTTGTAACCGCGTTCGGCAACCACCGAGCGGATCTCCTGCCACCGCGCCGCGTCGACCGCGGGCGAGCGTGACAGCACGAAGCCGGAGAAACGGATCGGATCGCCGACCAGAGCCCAGGAATAATCCTCCGCCAGGTGAGTGACGATGTAATTCGGCGGACCGTCCGGGGAATCCTGGAAAGGCACGCCGGGGAAACTCACGTGCAACTGCGCGTTGGTCGCCGGGTCGAGCACCCTGGCGTTGCCGACGATGCCGTTGCGCCCGCCGGTCCACGTGGTGCAGCCGTTCTCGACACGAATGTTCGCCGGGTCGATCAGCTGATAGTCGGCCCTGGTGTCGCGGGCGCAATCGAGGTTGAACGGCTGTGGGACGGCGGCCACCTGCCACCATTCGCCCAGGTAGCGCTGAATGTCGAGACTCGGGACCGGCGCGAGCGGCTGCCACTGCGCGCCCGCGGGGGCCGCGACGGCGACCGCCGTGGCGGCGGCGGCGAGTGAGGCGGCCAGGCCTGCGATCACCCGCCCGGTCCCGCGGAATTTCCTTGCGTATCCACCGAACAACGAGCTCATCCGTGGCTCCTCGCGAATCGTTTCGGTTCCTGCCGCGAAAACTGCTCTTCGGCCGGTCGGCGCCGGCGCGGGACACATCGCGGGAAATGCTACGCGCTCGTGCCGGGAATCGCGGGCGCATGCCGGGACGGCACACCGGATGTTCGGGCGCGATCGCGTGGGTACACAGGGGGCACAGCCGCCGCGGACACGGTCCACCCGGTTCGCGGCAAACGACCGGCACACAGAGAGCGGGGAGCGGATATGCGGTGCGTCGTCTTCGGAGCCACCGGCTACATCGGCGGCAGGCTGGTGCCGGAACTGGTGCGGGCCGGTCACGAGGTGCGGGTGGTGGCCCGCACACCGGAGAAGCTGACCGAGGCCCCGTGGGTGGACCGGGTGGAGGTGGTTCGCGGCGATGTGACCGACGCGGAGCAGGTGCGCGCCGCCGTCGCCGGTCAGGAGGTGATCTACTACCTCGTCCACTCGCTGACCGAGCACGACTTCACCGACATCGATCAGCGCGCCGCACGCGTCGTCGCCGACGCCGCTGTCGACGCCGGGGTGCGGCGCATCGTCTACCTGGGCGGGATCGTGCCTCGCCAGACGCCGTTGTCGCGGCATCTGGCGTCGCGGGCGGAGGTCGGCGAGATCTTCCGGGAATCGGGGGTGCCGACAGCGGAGCTGCGCGCGGCGGTCATCATCGGCTCCGGCTCGGCCAGCTTCGAGATGCTGCGCTATCTGTCCGAGCGGCTGCCCGCGATGATCACCCCGCGCTGGGTGCACAACCGCATCCAGCCCATCGCCGTGCGCGACGTCCTGTACTACCTCGTGCACGCCGCCGAACTGCCCGAGCACGTGAACCGCGCTTTCGACATCGGCGGCCCCGACGTGCTCACCTATTTGTCGATGATGCGCAAGTTCGCGACGGTGGCGGGCCTGCCCCGGCGGTTCGTGCTGCCGGTGCCGATGCTCACACCGTGGCTGTCGGCGCAGTGGGTGAACGTGGTCACCCCGGTGCCGAGGGCGCTGGCGGTGCCGTTGATCGAATCGCTCGTGCACGAGGTGGTGTGCGGCGACCGCGACATCAACGCCTACATTCCCGAACCGGAGGGCGGCGCGACCCGCTTCGAGACCGCCGTCGAACTCGCGCTGACCCGCATCCGCAATGCCGACGTGCCGACCCGCTGGTCGGACGCGAGCATCGCGGGCGCCCCCTCCGACCCGTTGCCCAGCGACCCGGAGTGGTCCGGCGGCTCGCTCTACGAGGACGTCCGTGAGCGCCGCACCTCGGCGAGCCCGGAAACCCTCTGGGCGGTGATCGAATCCATCGGCGGGGAGAACGGCTGGTACTCCTTCCCGCTGGCGTGGTCGTTCCGTGGCTGGATCGACCGGGTGTCCGGCGGGGTCGGCCTGCGCCGCGGCCGCAAGCATCCGCACCGGTTGCACGCGGGCGAGGCGCTGGACTGGTGGCGGGTCGAGCACATCGACCGCCCGCGCCTGCTGCGGCTGCGCGCCGAGATGCGGGTACCGGGGCCTGCCTGGCTGGAGCTGGGGGTCGAGCCCGAGCCCGACGGCGGATCGCGGTACTGGCAGCGGGCGATCTTCCAGCCGCACGGCCTGGCCGGGCATCTGTACTGGAAGGCGATCACCCCGTTCCACGGCATCGTCTTCGGCGGCATGGTCCGCAACATCATCGGCACCGCCGAGTGCGGCGACCCCGGGGGCCCGGGGGGGGGCGGCGCCACGCGCCGGCCGGGGGCCGGGCGGCGCGCCGGGGTGAACCCCCCCCCCGCCGGG
>NZ_JARWRU010000603.1 GCF_029867845.1 Nocardia farcinica
GGTCATGGTCGTCGCCGTGATCGGCATGATCGGCATGATGGTCGCGCTCGGCCGCAACCTGCTGGCCAATCCGTTCATGATGATGTTCCCGATGATGATGATCATGTCGATGGTCGGCATGATGGCGGGAATGCGCGGCGGCGGCGGTGGCCCGAAGAAGGCCGCCGAACTCAACGAGGAACGCAAGGACTACTTCCGCTACCTCGCCCAGGTGCGCAAGGACGTGCGCAAGACCGGCGCCCAGCAGCTCGGTGCGCTGCTGTGGAGCCATCCCGAGCCGGCGGATCTGCCGTCGATCGTGGGCACCCGGCGGATGTGGGAGCGCCGCCCCAGTGATCCCGACTTCGGGCACGTGCGGGTGGGAGTCGGCAGTCACCGCCTGGCCACCAAACTGGCCAGGCCGGAGACCGGCCCGCTCGAAGACCTGGAACCGGTGTCGACGGTGGCGCTGCGCCGCTTCGTGCGCACCCACTCGGTGGTGCACGGGCTGCCCACCGCGATCTCGCTGCGCGCTTTCCCCGCGATCAACATCGAGGGCGATCCCGCGCAGACCAGGACGCTGGTGCGTTCCATGCTGATGGAGTTCGCCACCTTCCACGGTCCCGATCACGTCGCGATCGCCATCATCTGCGCCGACCCGGACGCGCCGACCTGGTCGTGGGCGAAATGGCTTCCGCATCTGCAACATCCGGTCCACCGCGACGCCGTGGGCGCGGCCAGGATGATGTACCGCTCGCTGGCCGAGCTGGAGACGGTGATGGCCGCCGAACTCCTCGAACGAGGACGGTTCATGCGCAACGCGCAGCCCACCGCCGGCCGGGTGCATCTGCTGGTCGTCATCGACGACGGGTACGTCAGCGGCACCGAACGTATCGTCAGTGACGCCGGCCTGGATTCGGTGACGGTGCTGGATCTGACCGCGCCGCAGACCGGTCTGGCGGTGCGCCGCGGCCTGCAACTGGTGGTCGCCGAGGGAATGGTCGCCGCCAAATCGGCGGCGGGCGTGGAGAAGTTCGCCACCGCCGACGCCGTGACCACGGCCGAGGCCGAATCGCTCGCCCGCGACCTGGCCCGATACCGCATCGCCACGGCCGCTCAGATCGTCAGTCTCGGTGACGAGACCAGGGCGGTGCCCGGCCTGATGTCCCTGCTGAAGGTGCCCGACGCCGCGCGCATCGATCCGGCGGTGGTGTGGCGTCCGCGCAGCGATCGCGAGCGGCTCCGGGTGCCGATCGGCATCACCCCGGACGGCACTCCGGTGGAGATCGACATCAAGGAGTCTGCCGAGAACGGCATGGGCCCGCATGGGCTGTGCATCGGCGCGACCGGCTCGGGCAAGTCGGAGTTCCTGCGCACCCTGGTGCTGTCGCTGGTCACCACGCATTCGCCCGACCTGCTCAATCTCGTGCTCGTCGACTTCAAGGGCGGCGCGACCTTCCTCGGCCTGGAATCGCTGCCGCACGTGGCGGCGGTGATCACCAATCTCGAAGAAGAACTCGCGATGGTGGACCGTATGCGCGACGCGCTCGCGGGCGAGATGAACCGACGTCAGGAATTGCTGCGCGCGGCGGGCAATTTCGCCAATGTCACCGAATACGAGAAGGCCAGAGCGGCGGGCGCGCAATTGGATCCGCTGCCCGCGCTGTTCATCGTGGTCGACGAGTTCTCCGAACTGTTGTCGCAGAAGCCGGATTTCGCCGACCTGTTCGTCATGATCGGCCGCCTCGGCCGCTCGCTGCGGGTGCACCTGCTGCTGGCCTCGCAGCGCCTGGAGGAGAGCAAGCTGCGCGGACTGGACTCGCACCTGTCCTACCGGATCGGCCTGCGCACCTTCTCGGCCAACGAGTCCAGGGCCGTGCTCGGCATCACCGACGCCTATCACCTGCCGAGCGTGCCCGGTTCGGGTTATCTCAAGAGCGACGCGGCCGACCCGCTGCGGTTCAACGCCGCCTATGTCTCCGGGCCCTATGTGTCCCCGCGCGGCAGCACTCAGGTCGACGGTGAGGCGGTGGGTGGCCAGCGGCCGGTGGAATTCACCGCCTCGGAGGTTCGGCTTCCCGACCAGGAGCCGGGCGCGGCGACCGCGCCGGACGAGCGCGGCGCGGCCGAGGACAGCGCGACGCGCATCGGCCGTCCCGGCCTGCCCGATCTGCCACCGCCGCCCGGTGGCCTGGATCTGCCGCCACCGCCGCCGTCACCGTCGGCCGAGGCGGACCTGCCGCCCGGCCCCGCCGACCAGGACAGCGCCTCGTCCACGAGCCAGCAGCGAGTGCCCGCCACCCTGTTGCAAGTGGTGGTGGAGCGGCTGACCGGCCACGGCAGGCCGGCCCACGAGGTGTGGCTGCCGCCGCTGGACGAGTCGCCTTCGGTGGACATGCTGCTGCCCGACCCGGACTGGCGTTCCCCGGCCAACCGGCACGGGCAGCTGTGGCTGCCGATCGGCGTCATCGACAAGCCCTACGAGCAGCGCCGCGATGTGCTGCTGGTGGATCTCGCGGGAGCGCAGGGCAATATGGCGGTCGTCGGCGGCCCGCAGTCGGGCAAGTCGACCACGTTGCGCACGGTGATCATGGCGGCCGCGGCCACCCACACTCCCGAGCAGGTGCAGTTCTACTGCCTGGATTTCGGCGGCGGCACGCTTGCGGGACTCGCCGATCTGCCGCACGTCGGGTCGGTCGCCGGACGTATGGACGTGGACCGGGTGCGCCGCACCCTGGCCGAGATCACCACCCTGCTGCGGCATCGGGAGGAGCGCTTCCGGGCGCTCGGCATCGAATCGATCCACGAGTTCCGCAGACGCAAGGCCGAGCTGCTCACCCGGTCGCCCGAGGAGCGAGCCGCCGACCCGCTCTCGGAGGACCAGTTCGGCGATGTCTTCCTCGTCGTGGACGGATGGTCCACCGTGCGCGGAGAGTTCGACATGCTGGAGCCGTCCTTCAACGCGCTCGCCGCGCAGGGCCTGTCCTACGGCATCCACCTGATCATCTCGGCGAGCCGCTGGCCGGAGATCAGGCCCGCCGTCAAAGATCTCATCGGCACCAGGCTCGAATTGCGCCTCGGTGACCCCTCGGACTCCGAGATGGACCGGCGAACCGCGGTTCTCGTGCCGTTGGGCAGGCCGGGCCGTGGCCTCACCCCGGAGAAGTTGCACATGCTCGTCGCACTGCCCCGGCTCGATTCCAGCTCCGACCCGAGCACCCTCCCCGAGGGCATCGCGCTGGCGAAGCAACAGCTCGCCGAGATCTACGCGGGCCGCCGCGCGCCCGAGGTGCGGATGCTGCCGCTGGAGATACCCCGCGAGCAGGTGCTCGCCATCGCGGCCGAACAGGGCATCGAGCAGAGCCCGACCAGGGTGGTCATCGGCCTCGGCGAGAACGAACTGGCGCCGATGGTCCTGGACTTCGACACCCAACCGCACCTGATGGCCTTCGCCGACGTGGAGTGCGGCAAGACCACCCTGCTGCGCAACATCGTGCTCGGCGTGGTCGAGAACTCGACGGCCGACACCGCGCGGGTCATCCTCATCGACTACCGGCGCACCATGCTCGGTGTGATCGAGGGCGATCAGCTCGCCGGCTACTCCACCTCGGCGCAGACCTCGGTGCCGATGATCAAGCAGGTGGTCACCTACCTGTCGAAACGGCTACCGCCGCCCGACATCACACCGCAGCAGTTGCGCGAGCGCAGCTGGTGGACCGGGCCGGAGGTCTACATCGTCGTCGACGACTACGACATGGTCGCCACGACCCAGAATCCGCTGGAACCCTTGCTGGAGTACCTGCCGCAGGCGCGCGACATCGGCATGCACCTGATCGTCGCGCGTCGTTCCGGCGGCGCGTCGCGCGCGTTGTACGACAAGGTGCTCGGCCGGATGAAGGACCTGTCGGTAGACGCCCTGCTCATGAGCGCGCCCAAGGACGAGGGCAAGCTCATCGGCGAGGTCAGGGCCACCCGGCTTCCTCCTGGGCGCGGCACTCTCGTCTCGCGCGGCGAACCGCAGATGGTCCAGGTCAGTCACCTGCCGCCGGTGCTCTGACCGCGGGCGGCCATCGGGAAGCGTTCGCACGGACCGGTTTTCGGACATTCCGGGCCGCGCGGGCGGGATCGGATGCGGTCCGGTCCCGCCGGATGCTGGAAGATAACGAACTGCTTACGGCGGGGCGCTCGACGCCCCGGAAAACCCGCGACGGCGGGGCGCGGCGGTTTAGTGTGGGGCGTCCTGATCCGGTGTTGTGCGGCGATGAACGGCGAGGCAACGTGGCAGGTTCCAACTCATCTACGGTCGTCATGGCTCTTCCCGGTGCACCCTGGTGCGCCACCGCGGGGGACGGCGCCACGGATACGGAGGTGCTTCCCACCTCCGATCTGCTGGTTCGCGCCTGTCGCGGGCATCACGTGGTCGGCGGGCCGGTGCTCTGGTTCGCGCGCGACCTCGCGGTGCTACACGAGAAGCGGTCGGTGGATCGCGGTGGCTCGGTGGACGGCGATCCCGCTGTCCTGCTCGAGATCGAGCGGCGCAGAAGTGAACTGGTGATGGCGATCGACGACTGGGTCGCTCGCAATGTGCTGCAGCACCGTATCGGCGCCACGGTGCACACCGAGACGATCGGCGCGGTCATCGATCGCATCGCCGAGTCCTCGGTACGCGCGCATCACGCGCTGATGACCCTCGCGGCCGACGACGACCAGTTGCACAGCGCCTGGCATCGGCTCGCCGAGATCGCCGACGCCTACGACGATCTGGTCCGCGAGGTGCTCGCGGGCAGGCGCAGGCTGCCGGAGTGGTGAGCGCGCGGTCCTAGTGGTGGAACCGCCGGTGGTCGGCGGAGAAGCCGTCGGCCACCGTCGCGGCCAGTTCCACGTAGGCGCGCTTGGCCTGCTTGCTCAGCCGGTGCAGGTCGATCTCGGCGCCCTCGGACAGGTGCGCGTCGTAGGGGATGATGTGCACGGCCCGGCAGCGGGCGAGGAAGTACTCGCGCAACTGCTGGACGCCGACATTCGGTGACCCCTCGCGCGGCAGGTTGATCACCACGACGGCGTTGCGGACCAGATGGTCGTGGCCGTGCAGGGACAGCCAGTCCAGGGTGGCCGCGGCGCTGCGCGCGCCGTCGATGGCCGCCGAGGAGACCAGCACCAACGAATGGGCCAGGTCGAGCACGCCGGTCATCGCCGAGTGCATCAGGCCGGTGCCGCAGTCGGTGAGGATGATGTTGTAGAAGCGCTGCAGGATGCGCGCGACCGCCCGGTACTCCTCGTCGTTGAACGACTCAGAGGCGGCCGGGTCCCGTTCCGAGGCCAGCACTTCCAGCCGGCTCGTGGCCTGCGAGGTGTGCCTGCGCACATCGGAATAGCGTTCGATCGAGGGATCGAGCAGCAGATCGCGCACGGTGGAACGGGTCTGCAACGACACCCGCTGCGAGAGCGTGCCGAAGTCGGGATTGGCGTCCACCGCGATCACCCGGTCACCACGCACCGAGGCGAAGATCGATCCGAGGCCCATCGTGGTGGTCGTCTTGCCGACGCCACCCTTCAACGACAGCACCGCGATCCGGTAGTCGCCGCGCACCGGCTGGCGGATACGCGCGACCAGTTCCTGCAGCCGCCGTTCCTCCGCCGACATGCCGGGATTGATCGCGCCACCGGACATGTGGTGCACGGCTTTCCGCCAACCGCTGCCCGGCGCCTTCTTCGCCCGGCGCAACGGGACGTCGTCCAGCGAGGGCGGGGGTGCGGACGCGGGGTGGTGCTGCGCTGCCGCGCCCCACCCGCCGGGCGTGGGCGGCGCGGCAGCGGGCGGGCCGCCCGCGTTCCACGGCGGTGCCGCGCCGTCCGGCGCCGGCGACTGTGGGTACGGCTGCTGCGCGAAGGTCTGGGGATCACGGCTCTCACCCGGTATTCCGGGGGCCGCGCCGGGCGCTTGGGGCGGCCGGGCGGCCGCGGGGGGACCGGGAGGGGCGGGAGGGTGGCTCACCGGGGCGCGATGCGGCGCGCCGGTGGGCCCGGCCGGGGCGGGGCGGGACCGCCCAGGCCGGGCCCAACGGCGCGCCGCATCGCGCCCCGGTGAGCCAACCATCCGGCCATCCCGGTCCTAACGCGTTCGGCCGGCCGCCCCAAGCGCCCGGCGCGGCCCCCGGAATACCGGGTGAGAGCCGTGATCCC
>NZ_JARWRU010000604.1 GCF_029867845.1 Nocardia farcinica
TACGGCGGTCATAGCGGTGGGGAAACGCCCGGTCCCATTCCGAACCCGGAAGCTAAGGCCACCTGCGCCGATGGTACTGCACTCGACAGGGTGTGGGAGAGTAGGACACCGCCGGAACATCCTTTCCCGAAGGCCCCCAACCATGTTGGGGGCCTTCGGCGTATCTGTCGGACGATTGGGGGTCGTCATGTATCCGGTCGGAGGCTTCGACAAGCACGGGGCCGCGAACAATCCACCGTGGAATCCGCCGCCGCAATCGAATTCAGCTGGCCCGGGCGGTCCCGGCGGAAGTGGTGGATCGCCTGTTTTTCCTGCGCCGCCGGCATATGAGCCTTCGGCGAACCATGGCGGGCACGGATATCCGGGCCACGGTTTCGTACCGCCAGGTCAGTCGGGACACGGGATGGCGGGATCACCTCCGCCGCGACAGCGCGACGGTCGAGCGGGCATGGTCGTCGTCGTTCTGACCGTTCTTCTCGTCGTCGGTCTCGCCGTGGCAGGCGCGCTCATCGGGAGTGGTGTGCTGCCGCTGGGGAAGCCGATGGCCATCCCCGAAGTCGGCACCTGCTATGCCGACAAGCACGGCAATGTCAAGGATCTCCTGGCGACACTGCCCTGCACGGACCCGGCCGCGGACCGAAAGATCACGAAGTCGGCGATTGTCACCGACACCGATGTGGTGGTCCAGTGTGAGAAGCTGGAGAAGCTCGAGGCCACTGAGGGGACGCATTACGGCAGCTCCGCTGTCGCGCACTCGTGCGTCGTGCCGAATCTGATCGAAGGGTATTGCTACGACGCTCTGTACGTCCGCGAGAGCAGCTGCGGAGAGTTCGCGGCGAAGTTCGATCGGACGTTGTCAGGGGTGACCGATACCGACCTGTGCGCGCCGGAAGTGGCGGAGCCCGGCTACGGAATGGCGTGGATCGCGGCGAACACCAGGCATTTCGTCGACCCCGAGCGACGGGTCACCTACTGCTTCGTGCCCGGGGGCTACTAGGGCGGGGTGGTCCGCCGGCCACCGGACGCCGGGCCCTACACTCGTCCCGGTGCGCCTCGTGATTGCTCGTTGCCAGGTCGATTACGTCGGTCGGTTGACCGCCCACCTCCCGATGGCCCGCAGACTCCTGCTGATCAAGGCCGATGGTTCGGTGCTCGTGCATTCCGACGGCGGGTCCTACAAGCCGTTGAACTGGATGAGCCCGCCGTGTCGGCTGGAGGAGCGCGACGCCGCCGCGGCGGGGGTGCCGGAGACGGCGAAGGCGTTGTGGGTGGTGACCAACAAGGCCGGCGAGGAACTGCGCATCACCATCGAGGACATCGAGCACGACTCCTCGCACGAACTCGGGGTCGATCCCGGTCTGGTGAAGGACGGCGTGGAGGCGCATCTCCAGGAGTTGCTCGCCGAGCACGTGCAGACGCTTGGGCCGGGCTACACGCTGATCCGGCGGGAATACATGACGGCCATCGGGCCGGTGGACCTGCTGTGCCGGGACGAGAAGGGCGGCACCGTCGCGGTGGAGATCAAACGGCGCGGCGAGATCGACGGCGTGGAACAGCTGACGCGTTATCTCGAACTGCTGAACCGGGATCCGTTGCTGGCGCCGGTGACCGGAGTGTTCGCGGCCCAGCAGATCAAACCGCAGGCGCGCACGCTCGCGCAGGACCGGGGCATCCGTTGCCTGACGCTCGATTACGATGCGCTGCGCGGCACGGAGAGCAACGAATTCCGCTTGTTCTAGGCTCGGTAGCGTGCCACGCCGCAAACCCCGCAGCGATCGCCGAACCGGCCGCCCGGACGCCGGTCGGGCGTTGTCGGACGTCTTCGGCTCGATCGAACCCGGGCCGGGCGGGGACGAGGAGTACTCGGTGCGCACCATCCCGGCGGCGCGGGCGCTGAAGACCTATCGCTGCCCCGGCTGCGATCACGAGATCGCGCCCGGCGTTGCCCACATCGTGGCCTGGCCGCGTATCGGCGGGGGCGCGGAGGACCGGCGGCACTGGCATCGCGGGTGCTGGAACGGCAGGCACACCCGCGGCATCACCCGGCGCTGGTCGTGAGCGCCGCGCGGAAACCACTGGCGGCGGGCAATCCGGGAGACGCCGGTGAACGAATTGCTGAGGAACTGGAGAAGGGGGGCCCCCCCCCCGGCGGGCGGGCGGGGGGGGCGGGGGGGGGGGGGGGGGCGGGGGCGGGGGGGGGGGGGGTGTGGGGGGGGGGGGGGTGGGGGGGGGGGGTGGTGGGGGGGGGGGGGGGGGGGGGGGGGGCGAGGTGAACCCGCCCCGGGGGGGGGGGGGGGGGGGGGGG
>NZ_JARWRU010000605.1 GCF_029867845.1 Nocardia farcinica
GGTCGGTGGTCTCGGCCTGCACCAGCCGGAGCCCGTCGGCGTAGCGCTCGCCTGCCCAGTTCAACACCTGCGCGAAGCGCGAATCCTGTAGTGCCACAGGAACTTCGACGGTGACATTCGGCGTCTCGTTGCGCCGCACCGCGTCGGTGATCGACGGCACGGTCTGCGAGGCGAAACGCTCGATGGCCTCGTCGCGCGCGTTCTGCTCGCGGGTGAGCTCGGCGACGCGGGCGCGTTCCTTGCGGATCGCGATCACGGCGTACGTGGCCACCGCCAGGACCAGGACGGGGGCCAGAATCCACGGAAGTAATACGGCGATATCCAAATTCATCAGTTCTCTCGTCATGAACGGCTACGAGTCTGTACCCGGAAACAGCACGTCACGGTCCCCGTGTCGACCCCCAGTCTGCGACCACAGAACTCGTTTCGCCTTTCCTCGGGATTTTTCCGACCTGTCGTGCTCGATCGGTTTCGGTTACCTGCCGAAAGGTGGCCGTTTCCAAGCGGCACAGCCGGTCCGAAGCGGCACGGGAGGCTCACCGCTCACCTCACAATGCCTGCGGGACAGGCGATCCGGGACGCACGATCACCGCCCGGACGCAGCATCCGATCGAACCGGAACCCGACGACGCGCCCACATTAGCAGCATTACGGCAAGGTCTCGACGTAACCTGGTGACCGGCAGGCGAATTACCGCCGCACGCACCGCCTGCCCACGGAAAACGGCAGCTCCAGGCCATGTCCGGCGTCTGCACCCCCAGACGCGGGCACTCTCGCACGCCCGCGACACTCCTCGACACGCCGACTCCGATACACCCCCCGACGCCTCCCAGCAACCTACCCGGCGGTAACGCGAATTCGATTTGCGCCGCCGCGAATCAGCCGGATCGCACTCGTGCGATCGCACGGTGCGCCAAGAAGGACCGGTCGCCGCGAGGTGCCCGCGATTCCAGGTGCCGGCGATTCCAGGCGCCGCGATTCCAGGCGCCCGCGATTCCAGGTGACCGCGATTCCAGGTGACCACGATTCCAGGTGACCTCGGTGCGCCCTAGCATGCGGGGCATGGCAAAACTGAAGGTCGCCGTCGATGTGCCGATCACGCCGGAGAAGGCCTGGGAGCACGCCTCGGATCTGGCCGAGCTGGGCAGCTGGCTGACCATGCACGAGGGCTGGCGGGGCGAGGTGCCCGCGGAGCTGACGCCAGGGGCGACCCTCGTCGGGGTGGCCACGGTGAAGGGGTTGCGCAACCGGGTGAGCTGGACGGTCGAGACGGCGCGGCCGCCGCGGGAGCTGGTGCTGCGCGGGGCGGGCAAGGGCGGCACCAGGTTCGGGCTCGGTATGACCGTCGCCGCGGCGGACG
Source organism: Nocardia farcinica (assembly GCF_029867845.1). Taxonomy (GTDB): domain Bacteria; phylum Actinomycetota; class Actinomycetes; order Mycobacteriales; family Mycobacteriaceae; genus Nocardia; species Nocardia farcinica_A. The sequence goes on from NZ_JARWRU010000605.1 coordinate 1,361, forward strand.
GCGGTTCCCGGGTGACCGTCGACATCGAGCTCGGCGGTGCGCCGCTGTTCGGCCCGATCGGGGCGGGGGTGGCCAAGGCGATCCGCGGCGACATCGAGCGCTCGCTGGACAACTTCGTCGCCCGCTACGGCTCCGCCTGAGCGCGATGTCCCGGCGGCCGCCGCGGCGCGTGGCGACCACACCGGACGGCGCCGCCCGTGCGGCGGCACCGCCCCCGGCGGGAGCCGGAACGACGAGCGCCGGCCGCGGCGTGTGCCGCGACCGGCGAAGGACGGGAGGTCAGGTGCTCAGTGCACCACGAGCGCGGGGTCGGCGTCCTTGACCGCGGGCCTGGTC
>NZ_JARWRU010000606.1 GCF_029867845.1 Nocardia farcinica
GGGACGGGCCCCCGATCGCGGCCGCGGAGCGGAGCGGACGGGCCGTCGCCGACCGATTCGCCGAACCGGGGAGCGGTCCGCGCACGGACGCCACGGCGCGCGGCGGAGCGGTCGAAACGCGCGGCGCCGCGACCGAGGTCCCCGGGCGCGGGCAGGAACCGGGGGAGTCGCGCGCGGGGGGCAGGGCGATGGCCTCCCGCGGGCCGATGGCCGACGAGTTCGCCGCCGCGCCGGTGGAATTCCGGTCACCGGAAGCCGGCGGCACGACCCGCCCGGCGGAGGGCAGGCCGATGAACTGCGCGGTCTACGGATTGTGGTTCGGGCGCGAGGTTCTCGGGCTCGACAGCGTGCTTCCGCTGCGCGGTGACGGGGAGGCGATCAAGGCTGTCGGCTTCGCGCCGGAGGACATGGCGCGGGCGGCGGGCGGCAACTGGCGGCGCGGCGGATTCGGCTCACTGGACGAGGTCGCCGCGACGGTCCGCGACAGCGGGGGCACGGTGCTGGCGCTGGTGGAGTACGAGGGCTTGCTGAACCGGACGGTCGGGGCGCACCAGCTGACCTTCTACCGTCCCGCCGACAGGCCCGATGTGGTGATGGTGCGCGAGTGGACCGGCACGCACGCGCTCGAGTACGAGCATGTGTGGGGCGGGCAGTCCGCCGACGTCGCCGGTGTGTACGGCATCGTCTTCGACGCGCACGGCCGTCCCGTCGACCCGTTGACGCCCGGCGAGTCGCCGACCGGTCGCGCGGGCGTCGAGCACTCCTACACCCGGGCGGGCCATCGGCCGTTCGAATCGGCGGACCGCAGCGAACTGGTCGTCGGCGCCGCAGGCAGACCGGGCGCGGCGCCGATGGAGGGGGAACGGGTCCGCGAGGCGAGCGTCGCGCGCGACTGGGTGGTCGAGCAGTTGCGGCAACGCGGATGGCACGACGAGGGCACGCTCGCCGACATCCGCGTGGTGACCTCGGAGCTGGTGGCCAATTCGCTGCGGCACAGCTCCGGCGCCGTGCACGTCGTCGTCACCGTCGGCGAACGCGACGGCGGCCGGGTGGCGTATGTGCAGGTGATCGACAACAGTCCGGTCCTGGTGGCGCCGGTAGCCTCCGGCGAGCTGCCCGACGATCTCATCGACGCGCTCGACCCGGAGGACCTCGACGCGCTCATCCAGGGACTCGGCGAGCGCGGCCGCGGCATGGGCATGGTCGCCGACCTCACCGACGATTCCGGGGTCGAGGAACTGCCGGACGGCAAGTCCACCTGGTTCGAGCTGGCCGAGCCGTCGCCGCCCGCGACCCCGGCGGCGGAGCGCGCGCCCGAGCCGGACGACAGCACGGCCGGGCCGCGGCGCAGCGCGGACACCGAGCAGGGGGCCGCGCCCGATCCGGCGCCGGGCACACCCGATGTGCTCGCGCAGGGCGATCCGGCACGGATCGCGGACTGGCTGCGCACCACCTACGGTGTCGAGGTCGAGGGCTTCGACGATCCCGGGGTGCATCCCCGGGTGGCCGGAGAGTTCGCGGCCGCGGTCCACGACATCCTCTCCCGGTACCGGCACATCGACCTGCCGCTCATTCGGATCGCCGATCTCGATCATCCGAGCACGATCGCCGAACTGCGCGCCGATCCGTCGGGACGGGTGCGCTGGCTCGGACTGAACAAGTCCTTCGCCGGCGACCCGGCGACGCTGCGGACGCTGCTGACGGAGGCGCAGGCATCCGGGCGGATCGCGCCGGGACATGCCGAGCGCCCGGTGTACAGCAGGATCGTGCACGAACTCGGCCACGCCCTGGACTACGCGGGCGGCGGCAGAGCGCGGGAACAGGCGATGGCCGCGCTGCGCGAGCACTACCGTGCGAACCATCCCGGGCGGCCGGGCGGTTTCGACGCCTGGTTGCGCGGGCTCGCCGGCTACAGCTTCAAAGGCGAGAACGGCGCGTTCGTCGTGCACGAGGCGCTGGCCGAAGCGTTCGCCGACCGGGAGGTGCCCGGTGTGGTGGCCGCCGAACCTGCCCTGGTGCTGCACCGGCTGCTCGCCGTGCACGCCGAGGCGGCCGCCGAACGCGCGCGCCGGGCGAGTCGGGGCGACGGCACCACCGAGTACCGTTACCCCGCCCAGAGCGCGCGCTCGCATCTCGAGGGCGGCGTCCCGAAGAACTGTGCGCCGGAGGCATTGCGCTTCGCCAGGGAGGAACTGGGCATCGAGGCGATCGCGCCGAGGATGGACGGCGCGGGCGATATCGCCGCGCGTGGGGTGAGCGCCGGGGAATTGTCGGCCGCGGCGGGCGGCGGCTGGCATCCCGGCGGCTTCCGGTCGCTGGACGAGGTGGCGCGGACGGTGCGGGAGACCGGCGGCGTCGTGCTCGGCGTGGTGGAATTCCTCGGCCTGAACCGCCCCGACGTGGTGGGCGCCCACGCCTTCGTCATGTTCCGGGCGCCCGGCGGCGCGGTGATCGTGCGCGAAGAACTGGCGGGGACGAGGGAGTTCGTCTACAGCTGGGGTGAGTCGCCGCCACGGGTGGCCGGTGTGTACGGCATCGTCTACGACGCGGACGGCGTGCCCGAGCGGCCGCCCGCCGCCGGTGACCGATCCGCTTCCGCCGAGGACGGCGACGCCGCCGATCGACCGACCTCGCGCATCGGGGCAGGTCCGCAAGACCGGGCGCAGGACGAAGGGCCCGGCGCGGACCGGGCGGCGGCCGAGGGCGGCAGACCGGCTCAGGCCGCGCGCTTCGAGCGTTTGCGGCTCGGCATCCGCGACGCGCTGATCGCCGCCGAGAAGGTGTCGCGCACGGGCCCCGAGGGGCGCGCGCTGACCGAGGCCACGCCCACCGAGGTGCGCGAGGCGCTGGCCTCGTTGTCCACGGACAAACGCCGGGTGCTGGTGCTGCGCTTCTGGGAGGGGCGTTCCCTCGAGGCGACCGCGGCGGTCGTGCACCGTCCCGTCGAGATGGTCAGGGCGATCCAGCGCGGAGCGGTGCGTGATGTGTCCCGGTTCCTGGTCGACCGGCGCGGGGCGAACCTGACGCCGAATGAGGCGACGGTGACGGCCGCGCTGTCCGTCGACCCGGCCCGCGTGCACCGCCTGATCGAGCGATTGCCCGCGGCGGCAGCGGAATACGCGCGACTGCGGCTGGTCTCGCGGCTGTCCGCACCCGAGATCGCCGCCGCGATGGGGCGCACTCCCGCGCAGGTGAGCACACTCAAATCCCGCGCCTTCCGCGCACTGGCCGAGCTGTTGACCGCGGAGGCGGGCTCGGCCCCGCGGGCGGCGGGATCGGGTCCAGCGGCGGCGGCATCGGCCCGGCCGGTCGACCGCGCCCGTGACGCGCTGCGCGAGCGGCCCGAGCAGACGCGTCAGGCCATGGACGCCCTGACCGCCGACCAGCGACAGGTCCTGGAATCGACGCTGCTGCGCGAGCTTCCGCTCGACCGCGTTGCCGCGCGGATGGGCCGTAGCGAGGGCGCGGTCGGCGCGCTGCAACGGCGCGCGGCGCGCAGACTGCTCGAGCTGCTCGACTCCGGCACGGGCTCGCGGCCCGAGGGCAAGGCGCCCGCCACCACGGCCTCGGGCACACCCGCGCTCGAGGCGGTGCGCCGGGCCAGGGAGCAGGACCCGCAGGCGTTCGCCGCCGCCCTCGCCCGGCTGCCGCGCGCACAACGCGAGGTCGTCGAGCACCGGTTCGTCGCGGGCCGGTCGGCGGCGGACACCGGGGAGGCGATGGGCCGCACCGAGTACGCGGTGCGCCGCCTGCAACAACGCGCGGTGCACGCGCTGGCGGAGATCCTCACCGGCGCGGCGCCGCCGCGCAGGCAGGGCGGTGCGGCGCTCGAGCTGGTGCGCCGGACCCATACCGACAACCCCGCGGCGCTGCGCGCCGCGCGGCGGGGGCTGCCGCCCGATCAGGCCAGGGTGGTCAGGCACCGGGTGTTGCGGGAGCGCTCCATCGCGAGCACCGCGGCGGCGATGAAACGCACCGAGGATTCGGTCAACGCGTTGTTCCGCACGGCGATCCGGCGGCTGGCCGACATCCTGACCGGCGCCCGACGACTCGATCCCGCCCACGCCACCGCCTATGTCCGCGCCGCGCGGCGCGATCACCCCGGGGTCCTCGACGCGGCCGTCGCCCGGCTGCCCGAGCCGGAGCGGACCTTCGCCGTGCTCAGGTTCGTGCGCGAGAAGAAGATGATCTCGATCGAGTCCGCGCTCGGATACCGCCGCGCCAGGCTCGAAGCCCTGCGTGACCGCACCCTGGACCGGTTGATCGAACTGCTCACCCCGCGGCTGGGACCGCCGCCCCCACCCGCCGCCCCGGCGACGGCCCGCGGCGAACTGGCCGATCGGTTGCGCGCGGCACTGCGCGAGCAGCCGGTCGCCGCGCACCGGGCCATCGCGAGGTTGCCCGCGATCGAACGGCTGATCCTGGATCTGCGCTTCCTGCGGCACAAGACGCTCGAGGAGACCGCCGCCGAACTCGGGCGCAGCGGCGACGCGGTGAGCGCGGTGCAGCGCCGCGCCCTGAGCCGGATACCGGACCTGCTCGCCGAAGAACTCGCCCGGCCCGTTCCCGAGCCGTCGCCGGTGGATTCCGGCGCGCCCGCCCAGCACCGCATCGAATGGATCGAAACGATGCGCCGGGACGACCCGGAAGCCCTGCTGCGCGCCATCGCCCTGCTCTCGCCCGAGCAGCGCCGCCTGGCCAGGCATCGTTTCCTGCACGGCGCCGCCGTCGAGGACATCGCGGCAGCCGAGGCGAGGCCGAGGGCGTGGGTCCAGGATCTGCAACGGCGCACCGTTCGCACGCTGCGCGAACTGCTCGCCGACGAGTTGCCGGCCGGGCAGTCGGCCGACACCGCCGCGGCGTCCGCCCGCCCCGCCGGGCACGAACCCGACGGCGCCGTCGTGTTCGCGGGCGACCTGCCGGAGGGCGGCACGCCGCTGTACCGGGGCGTGCCACGTCTGCTGACGGACGGCTCGCCGAATCCCGCCTATGCGCAGGCACGCGCGGGACGCGCGGTCCCGCGCGGCACCAGGTCGGTCTCGGCGGAGGAGCACGTGCTCGGCGCGCACGAGGAGAGCGATCTGACCTCGTGGTCGCGTTCGCGCGCGATGGCCGAGGCGTTCGCCCGTGGTGACGGGATCGTGCTGGAGTGGCGCACGGGGGCGCCCCCGGAGGGCGCCGGGTGGGAGTTCGTGCCGTTCCTCGACTACGACCTGATGATGCAGTACGAGCAGGTGCTCATCCGGGGCACGCTGACCGGCGCGCGCGCCGTCCGCCACCTCGCGGGCGATGCCGCCGCGGCCGCCGATGAGCACGGCTGGGACGAATCGCGTGCTGGGGAGACGGGAAACGTCCCGGCGGACTGGGATCTGTCCGGGTACCGGACCGCCGCGGAGGTGGGCGCCGCGCTGTCGGCCGCGCACGGCATCACGGTGACCGGGTTCGACCTCCCCGGCGTCGACGTGGAGACCGCCCGCGAGTACGCCCGCGCGGTGCACGACGCGCTGCGCGACTTCCCGTGGATCGATGTGCGTGAGGTGCGCATCGGCGAGATCGACCAGGACCCGCCGCCCGCCGACGAGTCGCAGGTGCAGCCCGCCGTCACCCATCTCGAGGCCGAGGACGGGCACTGGTTCGCCCGCGCCGTCGTCTTCAACGTGCGGTACGCGACCCGGCCGGACCTGTTCGCCACCCTGTGGGCCGAGGCGATCGCCGCCGGTCACATGGCCGGCACCGCGGACCGTCCGGTCTACGGGGTGATCACCCACGAACTCGGGCACGCGGTGGACGCCGCCGGACATTTCGGCGCGCGCGAGGAGTACTTCTACGAACTGTTCCACCGTTTCCGCATCCTGCGCCGCAGCACGGACCTGGCGGCGTTCTCCGAGTGGGCGGCGGAGCAACTGAGCGCGTACAGCCTCTACACCGACGGCACCATCGATCCGGTCGAGGCGCTTCCCGAGAGTTTCGCCGCTGTGCGGCAGTCGCGGGCGCGGGCCACCGAAGCCCAGCGGGCGCTGCACGATCTGCTCATCGACCGCGCCGAGGCGGTCGCGCGGGATCGGGCCGGTTCGCCGTCCGCTGGTCACGATCCGGCGGCGAGCGGACCGGCCGCCACGGCGGGGTCGCGGGAGACGGTCGAGCAGCCGCTGTCGATCTGGGACCCGGCCGGGTACGACAGCGCCGCCGAGGTGGGCGCGGCCCTTGCCCGCCGCCATCCCCGCCTCACCGTGCTCGGCTTCGACACACCGGGGGTCGGCGTGGCGGTGGCGCTCGAATACGCGCGCGCCCTCGACGAACTGCTCAGCGCCTTCCCGCTGGTGCCGCTGCGGCAGGCGCGAATCGCCCCGCTCGACGACGAGCTGTACGCGCGAGCCGACTATGTGATGGGCGCGGGCGGCGCGCGCACCGCGGGGATCACCCTGAACACCACCTGTGCCGTGGACCCGAGGCGGTTCGCCGAACTCTGGGCGGCCGAGGTGGCGGCGGGCCGTCGCGCCGGGCCGGGCGATCGTGCGGTGTATGCCAATGTGGTGCACGAATTCGGCCATGTGCTGGACGCTTTCGCCGGTCATCGCACGCGCGGGCGCGCGGAGGAGGAATTGTTCCGCCGTTACGCGGCCGCCGCCGAGCAGGTCACCGCCGAGGGCTTCCTGGACTGGCTGCGCGCCGGGTTCGGCGACTACTCCTTCGACCGGCAGGGCGGCTTCGCCGCCGGTGAGGCCGTGGCCGAGGCGTTCGCGGCGGTCAGGGACCGTGGCCGCGGTGCGAGCGAGGGACAGCGGGCGCTGCATCGCCTGCTGCTCGGTGAGGTGGACGCGGCGGCCCGTGCCGGGGAGGCGAGCGTCGAGCCGGTGCGCGGCGCCGACGAATCCCGGCGCGGTGTGCCGCCGGACCCGGTGCGACTGCCCGCGCCACGCCCGATGATCGCCGACTGGGAGGACACCGGACTGCACGAGTTCCGCTCGGCCAGGGATGCCGAGGCGGGAAGGAAGATCACCGAGCAGGGCGGTCGCGTGCTCGGTCCCGGCATCGGCATCGTCGACGGGCCGTCGCCACGGGTGATCGTGACCGAATGGCTCGGCTCCGACATCGACGCCACGCTGACCGACGCGCTGGACGCTCACCCGGAACTGGCCGAAGCGCTCACCCGCCCCGAGGGCGCCGTCGAATACCTCAGCGCCACCGTCACCTCGGCGGGTGAGGTGGTCGTCCAGTCGATCGAGCCGCCGCGGATCGAGCGGGTGGTCCTGGGAGCGGGCCCGTGGGCGGGCACCGCGATGACCTACTGGGAGGACCGCGACGGCTACTGGCGACCCGTGCCACGCGATGTCCCGCCCGACCGGATTCCCGCCGCGTCGACCTCGCCGGGGCCGCCGGCGACTCGCGAGATGGGCGAGAGCTATCGCGGCGAGGACTCGCCGGAGCGTTCGCTGCTGCACCGCGTGCACTATCTGACCCCCGAGGAGCGCGAGGCCGCCCGGGTCTTCATCGGCCCGGACGGGCGGCTCTACCGGGCGGTCGACGGCACGCCGTTCCACTCCTACCGGACGGGGGAGGGCAGGCGGACCGAGTTCGTGATGGACGGTCACGGCAACCTCTACGCCGATCGCAGCCGGATCGGCCGCAGGATGATGCATTCGTCGTTCCTCGCCGGCGCCGCGGTCGCGGCGGCCGGGATGATCGAGGTGCACGCGGGCCGGGTGCTGTTCCTGGACAACCGCAGCGGTCACTACCGGCCCGGGATGCCGGAGATCGTCGCGGCGCTGCGCTGGCTCACCGGCCGGGGACTCGGGCTCGCGCACGGCTTCGAACTGCGCGACCACACCGGCGCGCCGTGGCGGTTCGAGGCGGCCGAGGCCGAGTCCGCCGACCTGGCCGCCGAGTCGCCGGCCGAGCCCGCCGACCGGGCCGCCGGATTCGCGGCCGCACACGCGGTGCGGGTGAGCGGCTTCGACGCGCTCGGGCTGAACCCCGACATCACCGCCGAGTACCTGGACGCGGTGCGGTCGGTGCTCGCCGCCCATCCGTGGCTCGCGCTGGAGCAGGTGCGGATCGCACCGCTGCCGCCGGGAATCATCGCTCGCGCCGAACTCCCGGACAGCCGCGAGGGGCGTCCCTCGATCGTGCTGAACGAGCAGTACGCCGTCGACGTGGACCTGCTGACGGCCGAGTGGGAGAACAGCGAGTCGGGGGCGGCGATCGTTGGGCCGCCGGACCGTCCGGTCTTCGGCGCGGTCACCTACGAGATGGGTCGCATCCTCGATCACGCGGGTGGCCACAGCGCGCGGCGCCTCGCCATGCGCGCGCTCTACGCGCACTACGCCGCCCGGACCGCCGCGCCGGACCTGCCCGGGTTCAACAGGTGGATCAAGGCCCGCTTCAGCTTCGACAGTTTCGGCGGCCACGGGTCGTTCGCGGTGGACCGGGCGCTGGCGGAATCCTTCGCCGCGGTGGCGAACGACCCGGAAGCGGCCTCCGACGGGCATCGGCTGCTCGCGGCGCTGTTGTCGCGACGCTCCGATCCCGCCGCTCCGGCCGCCGATCCGGCGGGCGAGGCGCTACCCGCCGACGCGGTGTTCGGCGGCGACGGCATCGAGGACCGGTGGACGCGGCACGCGACGGCCGCGGAGGTGGCCGCGACGCTGCGCGAGGAGTACGCGCTGACCGTAACGGGCTTCGACCTGCCCGGTGTGGACGTTCGCACCGCGCGGGAGATCGCCAGGGCCGTCACCGAACTGCTCGACGAGCATCCCGCGGTGGATCTGCGCGGCCTGGCCGTGGACGAGCTCGAACGCGCGGTCTTCGGCCGCACCTCGATGGTGCGCGAGGGTGCGGGCTGGTTCACCCGTTCGATCGTGTTGAACGAGCGCTATGTCACCGATCCACTGCTGTTCCAGCACGATTGGGCGGTGGCGGCGGAGACCGGATTCGTGCGCGGCCCGCGTGACCGCCCGGTCTACGCGGTCCTCGTGCACGAGTTCGGCCACGCGCTCGACGCCGCGGGCGGGTTCGCCGCGCGCACCAAGGCGTCGCTGGCGCTGGCGTTGCGCTTTCACGAACTGGGCGGGACCGCCGAGCGGCTCGCGGACTGGCTGTCCGAGGTGCTGACCCGCTACAGCCTCGCCCGTGACGGCACTCTCGAACCCGCCGAGGCGCTGCCGGAGGCGTTCGCGGCGGTCCGGCACGACCCGGTCGCCGCCACCCCCGAGCAGCACCTGCTCGCCGATCTGCTGCTGCGGGCGATGCGCGAGGCCGCGGAATCCGGGCGGGAGGGCCGGGAAGCCGGTCGGCCGGGCGCGGGGACCCGCCCGCGGGGGCGAGCTCGTGGCCGAAGTCGTGCACGTGGACCGCGAAGACCGGGCGGTCACGCGGGCCGCGCACGAATCCGGTCTCCGCCGCCACCGCCCAATCGTGCTGGAACAGC
>NZ_JARWRU010000607.1 GCF_029867845.1 Nocardia farcinica
CCCCCCTCGCGGCGGGGCGGGGGGGGGCCCCGGGCGGGCCCGTGTCGCCCCCCCCCGCCCCCGCCCCGCGCCGAGACCGGCGCGGCCACGCCCCGGCACGGGCGGAGTTCGAGGAGCTGCTCGCCCCCGGCGCGGGGCCGCGGCGCCCCCCCGCCCGGGGGGGCGGCCCGCGCGGGCGGCCCGCCCCCCCGCCGTCGGGGCGAGGGCGCCCCGGGTGCGGCGGCGGGGGCGCGGGGGGGGGCGCGCGGGGGTCGCCCCCGCCGCACGGGCGGCGCGACGGGCACGGTAGGCGCGGGCGGAGCAGGAGCGCGAGCAGTAGCGCCGCGGCCTGCCGCGTTCGGCGCGCCGCACGGGGCGGTGGCATTGGGCGCAGCGCGGTGTTCCGGTGTCCGACGGGTCGGCGCCCGGGTGCCCGCCGACGCGGCGTTCGCTGATTTCCGACACACGAACAAGTGTGACGAAACAGTGGAAAAGCGCTATCCGCCTTCCTACTTTGGCGGCAGGGAACGTCGTTCACACCGGAGGTGAGGGAGATGGATGGGATGCGGGTCAGGCGGGCCGGGCTCGCCGATGTGGCGACCGTGGGCAGGGTGTACGCGCATGCCGCACAGGACGAGGCGGTGACGGCGTGGGTCACCGAGGGCTTCCCCGACATCGCGGCGGCCTTCCGCGACGAGCACGCGCCGAAGATGATCGAGCGCGCGGTGGACGGCGGTGACGAGGTGTGGGTGGCCGGACCCGGTGACGAGGTGTGGGCGGTGTCGGTCTGGCATCGCGTCACCGATACCGGCCGCTATCGGACCGAGGCCGGGGAGACCGCGCGGATGGCGGACGGCGCCCCCGAGGTGCGTCCGCTGGTGCGGTTGGCCGCGGTGACCGAACTGGTCGCGCGCACCCATCCGCGGGAATTCCCGCACCGCTACCTGCAGTCCATCGTCACCGTGCCCGAGCGCCGCGGCCGTGGCGCGGGCGCGGCGATCCTGGCGGCGGTGCTGTCCGAGGCGCGGGAACCCGCGTACCTCGAGGCGAGCACCGAGCGGTCGGCGCGGCTGTACGAGCGCTGCGGTTTCGCCCGCTCGGGTGCGGTGCTGCCGCTGCCCGACGGCGGCCCGGTGCTGATCCCCATGTGGCGCCGAGGGCGCTCGCCGCTGCCGGGAGACGGGCAGCCGGCGGGCTAAGCTCGGCGGCATGACCGACCTGTTGCGCGGACCTGTCCACGACGTCCACGTCGAACTCGGCGCGAGCTTCGCGGAGTTCGGCGGCTGGGAGATGCCGGTGTCCTATGCGGGCACCGTGGGCGAACATCAGGCGACCCGCACCGCGGTCGGGCTGTTCGACGTCAGCCACCTCGGCAAGGCGACGGTGGCCGGACCGGGCGCGGCGGCGTTCGTGAACGATGTGCTGACCAACGACCTCGGCCGCATCCGGCCCGGCAAGGCCCAGTACACGCTGTGCTGCACCGACGAGGGGGGCGTGGTCGACGACCTCATCGCCTACCACGTCGGCGACGAGGAGATCTTCCTCGTGCCCAACGCCGCCAACACCGCCGAGGTGGTGCGCCGCCTGGCGGCGGCCGCGCCGCAGGGCGTGACCGTGACCGACCAGCACCGCGAGTTCGCCGTCTTCGCGGTGCAGGGCCCGGCCGCGGCCCGCGAGCTCCACCCACTCCCCCAGCCCACGCACATAGAGTACCAGGCCATCGCCCCCGCGCCGTGGCAGGGCAGGCCGGTCCGGGAGTGCCGCCCCCG
>NZ_JARWRU010000608.1 GCF_029867845.1 Nocardia farcinica
CGGCAGGGCCGCTCGCACCACCGCGCTGGCGGTGATCGGCCTGGTCGGCCTGTTCTACCTGTTCCCCGTCCTGCTCGGCGTCTTCTCCCGCCTGTACGTGCCGCAACTGCTGCTCACCGGCACCTCCGACGCCGCGGTGCTGCTGCTGCCGGGTTCGGTGCTGGCCGGCCTGCCCGGACAGCTGATCGCCGCGCTGGTGGCGGCCGGCGCGATCGCGGCCTTCCTTTCCACCTCCTCGGGGTTGCTGGTGAGCATCGCGGGCGTGCTGAGCACCGACGTGCTGCGCGGGCGGGTCAGAGATTTCCGGGTGGCGGCGATCGTGGCGGGCGTCGCGCCGCTGGCGCTCTCGCTCGGCGTGGTCTCGCTCGACCTCTCGCGCACGGTGGGCCTGGCGTTCGCGGTGGCCGCGTCCACGCTGGCGCCGTTGCTGGTGCTGGGCATCTGGTGGCGCGGTCTGACCGCCCGGGGCGCGGCGGCCGGGCTGTGCGTGGGCGGGCTGCTCGCGGGCACGGCGACCGCGGTGTCGGTGCTCGGCGGCGCGCCGGAGTCGGTGGCGCACGGCTGGCTCGCCGCGCTGCTCGGCTATCCCGCCGCGATCAGTGTGCCCGCCGCTTTCGCGACCATGATCGCGGTCAGTGTCCTCACCGGGGGCAGGCCCGCCGACCGGGCGCGCGGGGTCTTCGCGCGGATGCACGCCCCGGAGCGGCTCGGCATGGGCGCGGACCGCGAACCGGGCGCGCGCGGCGCCTGAGCCACATCCCGCCGCCGGCCTGTGCGGCATCGTCCGTCCGTCCGGCCGCCGACCGTTCGTCGCGTCGCGCCGACCGTTCACCGCACAGATCCACACCTTCACGGAGTGACCGCCGCCACAGCATTTTCCGCGCTCCGGCCCGGCGATACGTTTTCGAGCACGTAATCCACATCACATGTCAGGAACTCCCCCATGACCACTGATCTCGATCGGACCCCGACGCCGCGGGTCCCCGGCGCCGAGGAGTTCGCGCGGGCGCAGGCGAGCCCGGAATTCCAGGACCTGCGTAACCGCCTGCGCCGCTTCGTCTTCCCGATGACCGCCCTGTTCCTGGTGTGGTATCTGGCCTATGTGCTGCTCGGCGCGTACGCGCACGACTTCATGGCGACCCGGCTGTTCGGCAACATCAATGTCGGCCTCGTGCTCGGGCTGGCGCAGTTCCTGACCACCTTCGCCATCACCGCCGCCTACGTCCGCTTCGCCAACCGCGAACTCGACCCGCGCGCGGCCGCCCTGCGCGCCGACCTGGAAGGCGCTCGCGCATGAGCACGTCCGTGCTGGCCGCGGGCACCGTCGGCAACCCGGTGGCCAACATCGCCATCTTCGCGCTGTTCGTGGCGGTGACGATGGTGGTGGTGATCAGGGCCAGCCGCAACAACTCCACCGCCAGTGACTACTTCACCGGCGGCCGCGGCTTCTCCGGCCCGCAGAACGGCATCGCCATCGCGGGCGACTACCTCTCGGCCGCCAGCTTCCTCGGCATCGCCGGCGCCATCGCCGTCTACGGCTACGACGGCTTCCTCTACTCGATCGGCTTCCTGGTCGCCTGGCTGGTGGCGCTGCTGCTGGTCGCCGAGATGCTGCGCAACACCGGCAAATTCACCATGGCCGACGTGCTCAGCTTCCGGCTGCGGGAACGGCCGGTACGCACCGCGGCGGCGCTGTCCACGCTGACCGTCTCGCTGTTCTACCTGCTGGCCCAGATGGCGGGCGCGGGCGGCCTGGTGGCGCTGCTGCTCGACATCGACAGCAGGGCCGGACAGTCGCTGGTCATCGCGGTCGTCGGCGTGCTGATGATCGTCTACGTGCTGGTCGGCGGCATGAAGGGCACCACATGGGTGCAGATCATCAAGGCGGTGCTGCTGATCACCGGCGCGGCCGTCATGACTGTGATCGTGCTGGCGAAGTTCTCCTTCGACATCTCCGGCCTGCTCGGCTCGGCCCAGGAGATGATCAGCGGCTCCACCAACGAGATCGTGGCGAACCGCGACGTGCTCGCGCCGGGCGCCCAGTACGGCGGCAGCGAGACCAGCAAGCTCAACTTCCTGTCCCTCGGCCTGGCGTTGGTGCTCGGCACCGCGGGTCTGCCGCACGTGCTGATGCGCTTCTACACCGTGCCAACGGCCAGGGAGGCGCGGCGCTCGGTGGTCTGGGCGATCGCCCTGATCGGCGCGTTCTACCTGTTCACGCTGGTGCTCGGTTACGGCGCGGCCGCCATCGTCGGCCCCGACCGCATCCTGGCCGCCGCGGGCGGGCAGAACTCCGCGGCCCCGCTGCTGGCCTTCGAACTCGGCGGCGTGCTGCTGCTGGGCATCATCTCGGCGGTGGCCTTCGCGACCATCCTCGCCGTGGTGGCAGGGCTGACCATCACCGCATCGGCCTCCTTCGCCCACGACATCTACGCCAGCGTGCTCAAGCGCGGCAAGGCCGACGAGCAGGCGCAGGTGCGGGTCTCCCGGATCACCGCGGTGGTGATCGGCGTGCTTGCCATCGGCCTCGGCATCCTGGCCAACGGGCAGAACATCGCCTTCCTGGTGGCGCTGGCCTTCGCGGTCGCGGCGGCGGCAAACCTGCCGACCATCGTGTACTCGCTGTTCTGGAAGCGGTTCAACACCACCGGCGCGCTGTGGAGCATGTACGGCGGCCTGATCTCGACCATCGTGCTGATCGTGTTCTCCCCCGCGGTGTCCGGCAACAAGACCGCCATGCTGCCGAACCTGGACTTCGACTGGTTCCCGCTGTCCAACCCCGGCATCGTGTCCATCCCGCTGGCGTTCGTGCTCGGCATCGCGGGCACGCTGCTCGGCGGCGGCAGGCCGGAGGACCCGGAGAAGGCGGTGGAGATGGAGGTCCGCTCCCTCACCGGTGTCGGCGCCGAGAAGGCGGTGGCGCACTGACCCGGATCGCCGAGTAGACCAACCGAATACGTTCCCGGGGCCGCCGGCCCCCGGCCCGGGGACGCCCCCCGGCAAACCCCCCCGAGGACGCCGGGGTCCCCTGCCCGCAACGCCCCCCCAGCCCCCCCCGCGCCGCCCGCCCCCGATCCCCCCGCGCCGGTGGGGG
>NZ_JARWRU010000609.1 GCF_029867845.1 Nocardia farcinica
CCCCCGGAACAGGGGCCGGGCTCGCGCCCGGCGGCGCAGAAGCCGCATCCGGGTCGAGCGGGCTATCCGGCCGACGAGCCCGCGCCGCGACCACTCGCCGAACCGACCCGCATCCCGCCACGCGCCCCCGGCGATCGCGGACCGTGGAGCGAGCGTCCGGCCACTCCGCCGCACGGCGCGCGCCCGGTCATGCCGGTGCCGGGCCGGGCCGCCGCACAACCCGCCCCCGAGCCGGTCGCCGCGGGGGGCGGACGTCAGGCACCGAGCCGTTTCGTCCCGCCGCCCAAGCCGAGGGACAACAGCCCAAGCACCGACTGGGACGACGAGACGGAGGAACCGGCGAAGACCGGGAGCGAGGAGTCGGGCAAGAAGAGCGCGGCGGCCAGGCTGCTGCGCGATTCCGGGTCGATCGCGGTGGCCACCCTGGTCAGCCGCATCACCGGCTTCGCCAAGGTGCTCATGCTCGCGGCCGTGCTCGGCCCGGAGATCGCCAGTGCGTTCACCTCGGCCAGCCTGATCCCGAACATGATCGCCGAGCTGGTGCTCGGCGCGGTGCTGACCGCGATCGTGGTGCCCACCCTGGTGCGCGCCGAGAACGAGGATCCCGACGGCGGTCGCGCGTTCGTGCGCAGGCTGGTGACGGCGGCGTTCACCGTGCTCGCCGTCGCCACCACACTCACCCTGGCCGCCACCCCGATCCTGGCCACCCGGGTGTTCGTCGACTCCGACGGCGAGGTCAACACCGCGCTGACCACGGCGCTGACCTTCCTGCTGGTCCCGGCGATCCTGTTCTACGGCATGTCCGCGCTGTTCACCGCGGTGCTCAACACCAGGCAGAACTTCAAGCCGGGCGCGTGGGCGCCGGTGCTCAACAACGTGGTCGTGCTGGCCGTGCTGGCCGCCTACGCGCTGACGCCGGGCGAGATCAGCCTCGACCCGGTGCGGATGAGCGATCCGAAGCTGCTCGTGCTCGGCGTCGGCGTCACCCTGGGCGTGGTCACCCAGGCGCTGGTGCTGTTGCCCGCGATCCGGCGCGAGAACATCGACCTGCGCCCGCTGTGGGGTCTCGACGACCGGCTCAAGCAGTTCGGCACCATGGGCGCGGCGATCATCCTCTACGTGCTGATCAGCCAGATCGGCCTGGTCTTCGCCAACAACATCGCCTCCAAGTCCGACGAGGCGGGCCCGGCGATCTACTCCTACACCTGGCTGCTGTTGCAGTTGCCCTACGGCGTGCTCGGCGTGACCCTGCTGACCGCGATCATGCCGAGGCTCAGCCGCAACGCCGCCGCCGACGACACCCCGGCCGTGGTCGACGACCTGTCGGTGGCCACCCGCCTGACCATGATCGCGCTGCTGCCGGTGGTCACCTTCTTCACCCTGGCGGGCACGCAGGTCGGCGAGGCGCTGTTCGGCTACGCGCGCTTCGCCGGTGACGCGGGCCGCCTCGGCGACGCGTTGGCCTGGTCGGCGTTCTCGCTGATTCCGTACTCGCTGGTGCTGATCCATCTTCGCGTGTTCTACGCCAGGGAGCAGGCCTGGACGCCGACCTGGATCATCCTGGGCATCACGGGCGTGAAGATCTCGCTGTCGGCCCTGGCGCCGACGATCGCCGGTTCGCCCGACCAGGTGGTGCTGGTGCTCGGCGTGGTCAACGGCGTGAGCTTCGGCGTCGGCGCGGCCATCGGCGGCTACCTGCTGCACCGCAGCCTGGGCGATCTGCGGATGGCCAATGTCGGCCGGACGATCACCAGGGTGCTGCTGTCCTCGGTGGCCGCGGGCGCGGTCATGTGGATCGTCGACATCGTGCTCGGCCTGAACCGGCTGTCGGAGTCGTGGGGCGGCCCCGGCTCGCGGGAGCGGGTGGCCCTCGACGGCATAGTGCTGTTAGCGGTGGGCATAGGCCAGATTAGCCAGGCCCGCCTCCCCCCCATAGTGGGCTTAACCCTCCCCATCAAGC
>NZ_JARWRU010000610.1 GCF_029867845.1 Nocardia farcinica
GCCCTTGGACGGCCGCCGCTGCGGCTTCGGGGTGACGGTGCCCTCGGCGAGCCGTCGGGCGCTCACCAGGAAGGCGGTGTGTCCCTGCATCCGGTGCTCGGGCCGCACCGCCAGCCCCACCACGTGCCAGGGCCGCACCAGCGACTCCCACGACCGCGGCTCGGTCCAGCACTCCTGCTCGCGCAGCGCCTCCACCACCCGTGACAGCTGGGTGACCGTCGCCACGTACACGATGAGCACGCCGCCCGGGATCAGCGCCTCGGACACCGTCGGCAGCGCCTCCCAGGGCGCGAGCATGTCCAGCACCACCCGGTCGACGGGCCCGCCGTCGTAGTCGGCCACATCACCCAGCCGCAGCGACCAGTTGGCGGGCCGCTCACCGAAGAAGCGCTCCACATTGCGGACCGCGTGCTCGGCGTGGTCCTCGCGGATCTCGTGCGAGATCACCTCGCCCTCCGGGCCCACCGCGCGCAGCAGCGAGCAGGTCAGCGCGCCCGAGCCCGCTCCCGCCTCCAGCACCCGCGCGCCGGGGAAGATGTCGCCCTCGTGCACGATCTGGGCGGCGTCCTTGGGGTAGATGACCGCCGCGCCGCGCGGCATGGACAGCACGTAGTCGACCAGCAGCGGGCGCAGCGCCAGGTACGGGGTGCCGTTGGTGGAGTTCACCACGCTGCCCTCGTCCGTGCCGATCAGGTCGTCGTGCTTGATCGCCCCGCGATGGGTGTGGAACTCCTTGCCCGGCTCCAGGACGACCGTGTGCAGGCGCCCCTTCGCGTCGGACAGCTGCACCCGGTCCCCGATGGTGAATGGCCCGGTCCGTCTGGCCGTCATGAATCTCCGTTCCCTGTTCTGTCAGTGCCGCCGGATAGCCTGCCAGGTATGTCAGCGCCCGCCTCCACACCCCCTGCCGAGCCCGCGCCGTCAGCGCCGGCGCCGACGCGCAGGCCGGCTCTGTCGCCCTCGCGGGCAACGGATTACAAGCAGTGCCCGCTCAAGTACCGGCTGCGCGCGATCGACGCCATCCTGGAACCGCCGAGCAGGCAGGCGGTGCGCGGCACGCTCGTGCACGCCGTGCTCGAAGACCTCTACGGACTCCCCCGGCCCGAGCGCGCCCGCGAGCGCGCCGACACGCTGGTCGAACCCGCGTGGCGGCGGGTGCTGGCCGGTCGGCCCGAGATCGCCGACCTGCTGGCCGAGGAGGGCCACGAGCCGTTCCTGGCCGAGGTGCGGGCGCTGTTGGACAACTACTACCGCCTCGAGGATCCCACCCGATTCTCCCCCGAGTCGCGGGAGGCCAGGGTGGAGGTGGAGCTGGCGGGCGGCGTCCCGCTGCGCGGCTTCGTCGACCGCATCGATGTGGCGCCCACCGGGGAGCTGCGGGTGGTCGACTACAAGACCGGCCGCGCGCCCGGTCCAGCGCAGGAGACCAAGGCCATGTTCCAGCTGAAGTTCTACGCGCTGGCGGTGCTGCGCACCCGCGGCATCCTGCCCGCCCAGTTGCGGCTGATCTACCTGGCCGACGAGCTGATCCTCACCTACACCCCCGACGCCGAGGAGCTGGAGCGTTTCGAGCGCACCCTGGGCGCGCTCTGGGCGGCGATCCTGGAGGCCGGGCGCACCGGCGAGTTCCCGCCGAACACGAGCCGGCTGTGCGGCTACTGCGCCTACAAGTCGCTGTGCCCGGCGTACGGCGGCACCCCGCCCGCCTATCCCGGCTGGCCACGCGGCACCGCCGAGTCCGCCGAGGAGACCCACGCCGAGGCGGTCGCCGACTAGAGCGCCCGCGGTCGCCTCCGATCGCCGCGGCGAGATCGGGCCGAGACGGCTCGTCGGGTCCGGCGCCGACGAGCTGCCCCGGCGGACGCACCGGGGCAGCTCGCACGCAGATGCCGGAAGTGAAGGGCTGCCCGCACCGATCCGGGCACCGGGCAGCCGGGGATCAGACGGTGAAGTCGTGGAACAACAGCACCGACAGACCGAGGCCGACAACCAGATTCACCACGGCCGCGGAGCCGAACACCGCCACCGGCCGCCAGCCCGCGTCGCGCAGGCCGCGCAGCGAGAACTCCAGGCCGATGGACACGAAGGCCAGGATCAGGAACCAGGTGCGCAGGTCGTTGACCGTGCCGATGTGCGCCGAGCCGGTGGCCTTGTCCACCGAGGCCAGGTAGAGGGTGCCGATCACCGAGGCGGCGACGAAGGCCAGCACGAACTTCGGGAACCGGTCCCAGAACTGGCGCGGCGAGGGCCGCGCCGCGCCGGGCACCCGCTCCACGCGCAGCGTGAAGTAGGCGGTCAGCGCGATGGCGACCACGCCGATCAGCGCGTTCTGGGTGGTCTTGACGATGGTGGCGATCTGCAGGCTCTCCTCACCCGCGATCGCGCCCGCCGCGGCGACCGCCGCCGTGGTGTCGATGTTGCCGCCGATCCAGGCGCCCGCCACCGCGTCGGACAGGCCGAGCAGGCTCGCCAGCCAGGGCAGCAGGAAGATCGACGGCAGCGCGAAGATGATCACCAGCGAGGCCGCGTAGGCGATCTGCTCGCGGCGGGCCTGCACCGCGCCCGCGGCCGCGATGGCCGCGCTCACGCCGCAGATCGACACCGACGACGACAGCAACGCGCGCAGCTTGTCGTCCAGGCCGAGCCGCCCGCCCAGCCACCAGGTGAAGCCGAACACGATGGTGATCAGCAGCAGCGCCTGCACGATGGCCGGCCCCGCCGCGGTGGCCAGCACCTTCAGGTTGATGGAGGCGCCGAGCAGCACCACGCCGGTCTTGATGAAGAACTCGGTGCGGAAGCCGCCGGAGATCTTGTCGCGCAGACCGAGTTTCGTGAGCACGAAGGCGCCGAGCAGCCCGAGGGCGATGGCGTAGACCGGGTATTCGATCGATTTCGCCACCCGTTTGAAGGGCGTGTCCGCGGCCCAGTCCGGGACGTGCAGTTCGAGATAGCGGGTCAGCGCGCCGAGCACGAACACCACCGCAAGGCCGGCGAGGAGGTGCGGCAGCGCCGAGGGGGTGCCCGATCGCACGGCGTCGGTCTCCGAGATCGGTCCGGCGCCGCTCTCGCCCTCCGGCCCTGCCTTCGCGGCGGAACCCTCCGCCGCGGTCTTCGTCGTGCTCGGCACGGTCGGCTCGGCAGCGCCGGAGGCGGTGCCCGCCATGTCGTCGCGGGTCTCGTCGCCGGCCATCACGGCACCAGCCATTCGGGGATGACGCCGAGCAGGACCAGGGCGAGCAGGGTCAGGCCGCCGACGGCGGCCAGCCAGTCCTCGTTCCAGGTGAAAGTGCTTCCCGACCGCTCGTCGGGTGGGTTCTGGGACACGGTGCGCTCCTCGGGTTCCTCATCGAGGGGCGCACCGTAGCAAGCCGGGCGCGCGGCGCACACGGGTTGCGTTCGCGCTGAATCGATCCCGTGCCAGCCCGGCCCGGCGGCGTTATCGTGCGGTTGGCCGTGGCGGGCCGCCGGGCGGGCCGGAACGGATCAGAACGCGCGGCAGGAGCGGATGTCGGTGGCCAGGATCGCCTTGGCGCCCAGATAGGCCAGCTCGTCCATCACCGAATTCGACTTGTTGCGCGGCACCATCGCGCGCACCGCAACCCACGACTCGTCGGCCAGCGGCGATACGGTCGGCGACTCGAGACCGGGGGTGATCTTCACCGCCTGCTCCAGCAGGTTCTTCGGGCAGTCGTAGTCCAGCATGAGGTACTGCTGGGCGAAGACCACGCCCTGGACGCGGGCGATGAGCTGGTTGCGGGCCCGGTCCTGGGCGTCGGAGCCGATGCGCTCCACCAGCACGCCCTCGGAGTCGCACAGCGACTCGCCGAAGGCCACCAGGTTGTGCTGGCGCAGGGTGCGGCCCGAGCCCACCACATCGGCGATGGCGTCGGCCACCCCGAGCTGGATGGAGATCTCCACGGCGCCGTCGAGGCGGATGACCTCGGCCTCGATGCCGCGTTCGCGCAGGTCGGCGCGCACCAGGTTGGGGTAGGAGGTGGCGATGCGCTTGCCTGCCAGATCCTCGACCGTCCATTCGGCGCCCGCGGGGGCGGCGTAGCGGAAGCTGGAACGGCCGAAGCCGAGAGCGAGGCGCTCCTGGACCGGGGCGCCGGAGTCCAGCGCCAGGTCGCGGCCGGTGATGCCGAGGTCGAGCTCGCCGGAGCCGACGTAGACGGCGATGTCCTTGGGCCGCAGGAAGTAGAACTCGACCTGGTTCTGCGGGTCGAGGACGCTCAGCTCGCGGGAATCGGTGCGCTTGCGGTAGCCGGCCTCGGCGAGGATGGAGGTGGCCGATTCCGACAGCGAGCCTTTGTTGGGGACTGCTACGCGCAGCATGGGGAGGATTGTCCTTCCGAAGGGTGGAGGTATCGGGCGGAGAACGCGTCCGTCACAGATGTCGGTACACGTCGTCGAGCGTCAGCCCCCGGCCCACCATCAGCACCTGGACCCAGTACAGCAGCTGCGAGATCTCCTCGGCCAGGGACTCGTCGCTCTCGTGTTCCGCGGCGAGCCAGACCTCGCCTGCCTCCTCGAGAACCTTCTTACCCTGGGTATGCACGCCGGCGTCCAGGGCGGCCACGGTGCCGGACCCCTCGGGACGGGTGACGGCACGCTCCTGCAGCTCGGCGAACAGGGATTCGAAAGTCTTCACGGGGGGACATTCTCTCAGATCCCGGCATCCGCCCCGCACACGCCACCGGGTTCACCCCGCCGACTGTCCCCCCCCCCCCCGGCCCGCCCCGGGGCTGGGGGGGGGGGCCGGGGGGGGGGGGGGGGGGGCTCTCCGTCGTGTCACCGCGCCCCCCCCCCCCCCCCCCCCCCGCCCCCCCCGGGGGCCCCCCCCCTTTCGTCGTCCCGCCCTCGGGTCGCGTCCCATCGGGCGGGATACAGCCGATCAGCTCAGGCGCTCGAGCACCATCGCCATGCCCTGACCGCCGCCGACGCACATGGTCTCCACGCCGAACTGCTTGTCGTGGGTCTGCAGGTTGTTGATCAGCGTGGCGGTGATCCGCGCGCCGGTCATGCCGAACGGGTGGCCGAGCGCGATCGCGCCGCCGGAGACGTTCAGCTTGTCCTCGTCGATGCCCAGTTCACGGGCCGAACCGAGCACCTGCACCGCGAAGGCCTCGTTGATCTCGAACAGGTCGATGTCGGAGATGGTCTTGCCCGCGTACTTCAGCGCCTTGCGGACCGCCTCGATCGGGCCGAGGCCCATGATCTCCGGCGACAGGCCGGACACGCCGGTGGAGACCACGCGGGCCAGCGGCGTCAGGCCCAGCTCCTTGGCCTTGGTGTCGCTCATGATCACCAGAGCCGCGGCGCCGTCGTTCAGCGGGCAGGCATTGCCCGCGGTCACCGTGCCGTCGGGCCGGAAGACCGGCTTGAGCTGCGAGATCTTCTCGTAGGTGGTGCCGGGGCGCGGGCCGTCGTCGGTGGCGACCACGGTGCCGTCGGGCAGGGTCACCGGGGTGATCTCCCGCTCGAAGAAGCCGGACTTGATGGCCTCTTCGGCACGGTTCTGCGAGCGCACGCCCCAGTGGTCCTGGTCCTCGCGGGAGATGCCGGTGTACTGGGCGACGTTCTCGGCCGTCTGGCCCATGGCGATGTAGATGTCGGGCAGCTCGCCGCTCTCGCGCGGGTCGGCCCAGCTGTCGGCGCCGCCCTCGGCGCGCTTGACGGTGCGCGCCTCGGCGTCGGCGTAGATCGGGTTGTGGGTGTCCGGCCAGCCGTCGGCGGTGCCCTTCGGGAAGCGGGACACGGTCTCCACACCCGCGGAGATGAACACATCGCCCTCGCCCGCCTTGATGGCATGCAGGGCCATGCGGGTGGTCTGCAGCGAGGAGGAACAGTAGCGGTTGAGGGTCACGCCGGGCAGGAAGTCGTAGCCGAGCTGGGTGGCGACGACCTTGGCCATGTTGAACCCGGCCTCACCCGCGGGCTGGCCGCAGCCGAGCATGAGGTCGTCGATCTGGGTGGGATCGAGCGCGGGCACCTTGTCCAGCGCGGCACGGACCATCTGCGCGGCGAGGTCGTCCGGACGCATGCTCACCAGGGACCCCTTGCCTGCGCGGCCGATGGGGGAGCGTGCGTACGAAACGATGACGGCCTCGGGCATGAGGACTCCTTTGTCTCGGAGCACGCGCGCCGGTGACTCCGGGCGCGCGTTACTCGCGGGTACGTGGCACCTCGAATCTACGTCGCGACCCGCCGGGAGTGAACACCCCCGGCCCGCCGGTCTCGCTGGGCGGGACATTCGCCGCCCGAGGGGTGGGTGATCGGTCAGGCGGGGACGGTGAACAGTCCCTTGGCCGGGATGCTCGGCGCGTCGGTGGTCACGGTGACCTCGACCCGCCCCGGTCCGGTGTCCTGGAACTGCGAGTACAGGATGCTGCCGTAGATGCCGGTGACGACGACGTTGTCGAACGTCCCCGCCGCGCCGGTGTCGAGATTGCGCCAGGCGACCGTGGCGCGCACCTCGCACAGCGGCGCGAACGGGTACATGCTCGATCCGACGCCCGTCACCGGCTCGGCCCGCACATTGAGTACCGCGCGCCCCGGCCAGTCCGGCCCGGTGTCGGCCCAGGTCTGCACCGAGGTCCAGCACACGCCGCCTCGGGCCAGCGTCGGGACCTGCGGAAAATTCACGGTGTCGGCCTGCGCCTGCGCCCCCGGTCCGGCCACCGCGGCGACTGTGCCTGCGACGGTGGCGGCGAGCAACGCGGCGACCCGACGCGAGTGGGTCTGCCTCATGGCAGCCGATCCTAGGGGCCGGTAACGGGTGACGTGCGCGAACTCACAGACAGTGCTTCTGCAACGATGGAGCTATGCGCATCGCGGACCACGTCGTCGACCTCATCGGCAATACGCCTCTCGTCCGGCTGAACAATGTCGTCGGACCGAACGCGGGGTTGGTCGCCGCCAAGATCGAATACCTCAACCCGGGCGGCAGCTCCAAGGACCGGATCGCGGTCAAGATGATCGAAGCGGCCGAGAAGTCGGGACAGTTGAAGCCTGGCGGCACCATCATCGAGCCGACCTCGGGCAACACCGGCGTAGGCCTGGCCCTGGTGGCCCAGCAGCGCGGCTACAAGTGCGTGTTCGTCTGCCCCGACAAGGTGTCCGAGGACAAGCGCAACGTGCTGCGCGCCTACGGCGCCGAGGTGGTCGTCTGCCCGACCGCCGTGCCGCCGGACCACCCGGACAGCTACTACAGCGTCTCCGACCGTCTGGTCCGCGAGATCGAGGGCGGCTGGAAGCCCGACCAGTACTCCAACCCCGGCGGCCCGGAGAGCCACTACGAGACCACCGGGCCGGAGATCTGGCGCGACACCGAGGGCAAGATCACCCACTTCGTGGCAGGCGTCGGCACCGGCGGCACCATCACCGGCACCGGCCGCTACCTCAAGGAGGTCTCCGGCGGCAAGGTGAAGATCATCGGCGCCGACCCCGAGGGCTCGGTGTACTCCGGCGGCACCGGCAGGCCGTACCTGGTCGAGGGCGTGGGCGAGGATTTCTGGCCCTCCGCCTACGACCCGTCCATCCCGGACGAGATCATCGCGGTCTCCGACGCCGACTCCTTCGAGATGACCCGCAGGCTGGCCCGCGAGGAGGGGCTGCTGGTCGGCGGTTCCTGCGGCATGGCCGTGGTGGCCGCGATCGAGGTCGCCAAGCGCGATCCCGACGCGGTGGTCGTGGTGCTGCTGCCCGACGGCGGCCGCGGCTACCTGTCGAAGATCTTCAACGACAAGTGGATGGCCTCCTACGGCTTCCTGCGCACCCGCCTCGACGGCAGCCCCGAGCCGGTGGTCGGCGACGTGCTGCGCGGCAAGTCCGGTGAACTGCCCGACCTGGTGCACACCCACCCGTCGGAGACCCTGCGCGACGCGATCGAGATCCTGCGCGAGTACGGCGTCTCGCAGATGCCGGTGGTCGGCGCCGAGCCGCCGGTCATGGCGGGCGAGGTGGCGGGCAGCGTCACCGAGCGCGACCTGCTGTCGGCGGTCTTCGAGGGCCGCGCCCAGCTGACCGACTCCGTCGCCCAGCACATGAGCCCGTCCTTCCCGCTGATCGGCGCGGGCGAGCCCGTCTCGGCGGCCACCAAGGCGCTGTCGGACACCGACGCGCTCATGGTGGTCGAGGAGGGCAAGCCGGTGGGCGTCATCACCCGTCACGACCTGCTCGGCTTCCTGAGCACCGGCAGCATCGGCCACTGAACCGATCCGGCGCGTCGGCCGCTGTGCCCATTCGAGGGCGCCGGCCGCTGTGCCGATCCGAACGCGACGAACGTCCGTCACGGTCCCGCCCGTGGCGGACGTTCGCCTTCCGCGTCCCCCGTCCCGCCTTCCGCGTCCGGCCCCGCGCTGCGTCCGGCCCCGCGTTGCGTCCGGCCCCGCCCCGCGTCCGCCCCGCGCCCCGTCGCCGTGTCGCGCCCGTCGCCACGCCCCCTGGCACGTCCTCACGACCCACGCGTGCCGCGCACCCGCCGGGCCGCGATCGGAGCCGACCCCGGCAGGATTGCGTCGAAATCCGCTCGCCGCGTACCGGTTTCGCTTACAATTCGCGCCCGGCTCACACAGGCTCCGGTGCTGGTAGACGGCCTGATCCATCATGCGGACGCAATTTCGCAGGTGGGAGCCATCACAACGCGCCGAGCCCGGCTCCGACACGGGAAGGTCACGGACCACCCTCCGGCGAAAAGCCCCGAAGACGCGCCCTCTAGGCTGTCCCTCATGAGCGAGCTGGGATTCTCCACCAGGGCCGTGCACGCCGGGTTCGATCCCGATCCCCAGACCGGCGCGGTGAACGTGCCCATCTACGCGAGCTCGACCTTCGCCCAGGACGGTGTCGGCGGCATGCGCGGCGGCTTCGAGTACGCGCGCACCGGCAACCCCACGCGCAGTGCGCTCGAGGCCAACCTCGCCGCGCTGGAATCCGGTCGCCACGGTCGCGCCTTCGCCTCTGGCATGGCCGCCACCGACTGCGCGCTACGCGCCACCCTGCGGCCCGGCGACCACATCGTCATCCCCGACGACGCCTACGGCGGCACCTTCCGCCTGATCGACAAGGTGTTCAGCCAGTGGGGCATCGAACACACCCCCGCGCACATCACCGACGTCGAGGCCATCCGCGCGGCCGTGCGCCCGAACACCAAGCTGATCTGGGTGGAGACCCCCACCAACCCGCTGCTCAACATCGGTGACATCCCGGCGCTGGCCGAGGTCGCCCACACCGCGGGCGCCAAGCTGGTGGTCGACAACACCTTCGCCACTCCCTACCTGCAGCAGCCGCTGCTGCTCGGCGCCGACATCGTGCTGCACTCGACCACCAAGTACCTCGGCGGGCACTCCGATGTGGTCGGCGGCGCGCTGATCACCGACGACGCCGAGCTCGACGCGGCCTTCGCCTTCCTGCAGAACGGCGCGGGCGCGGTCCCCGGCCCGTTCGACGCCTACCTGACCATGCGCGGCACCAAGACCCTGGCCGTGCGCATGGAGCGGCACTGCGACAACGCCGAGGCGGTCGCCGAGCTGCTCGCCGCGCACCCGGCCATCGCCCAGGTCATCTATCCCGGCCTGGCCGAGCATCCCGGTCACGGGGTCGCAGCCAAGCAGATGCGCCGCTTCGGCGGGATGATCTCGGTGCGCCTGCACGGCGGCAAGCAGGCCGCGCTCGACTTCTGCTCGCGCACGAAGATCTTCACCCTGGCCGAATCCCTCGGCGGCGTGGAATCGCTGATCGAGCACCCCGGCGCCATGACCCACGCCTCGACGGCGGGCTCGCAGCTGGAGGTCCCCGAGGATCTGGTCCGCCTGTCGGTCGGCATCGAGGATGTCAGCGATCTGCTCGCCGACATCGAGCAGGCGCTGGCGAAGTAGGGGTTCTCCATGACGAAGCGGGGGCCCCCCGGTTTTAGGGGGGGGGGGGGGGTGGGGGGCGGGGAAGGGGCGGGCGGGGGGGGGGGGGGGGGGGGGGGGGGGTGTGGGGGGGGGGGGGGGGGGGGCGTTTGCCCCCCGCCGCCCCTACCGTGCCCGCCCATGAGTATCGAAGGACTGTTGCGACTGCATGGACACGACACCCGCA
>NZ_JARWRU010000611.1 GCF_029867845.1 Nocardia farcinica
CTCCCGGCGTTCATCGGCTCTCCCGCGCGCCGGTTCGCGCGACGGCCGTCTCGGTGAAGATCGCCGCCAGCTCCGCCGGCGGCACCTGCTCGAGCTGGGCGTAGGTGCACGACTCCGGGGTGCGGTCGGGCCGGAAGCGCACCAGCCTGCCGCCGTGCCGGAACCGCCCGGACTGCAGGTGCTCGTAGCGGACCTCGGCCACCAGTTCCGGCCGCAGCGCCGTCCACGACAGGTCCTTGCCCCCGCTCCAGCGGCTGAGCCCACCGGGCATCTTCGCTTCCCTCCCGGCCTGGACGGCGGCCTGCGCGTCGGCGTCGGCCCACTCCCGCCACGGGTGGTTCTCCAGCGCGTTCGCGGTCAGCGGCGCGAGCTCGCCGACCAGTTCCGCCCGCCGGGCGGCGGTGAAACTGCTGGCCACCCCGACATGGTGCAACCTGCCCGCGTCGTCGTAGAGCCCGAGCAGCAGCGAGCCGACGCCCTTGCCGTCCTTGTGCATGCGGAAACCGGCCACCACGCAGTCGGCGGTCCGCTCGTGCTTGACCTTGAGCATCACCCGCTTGTCCTGCTGGTAGGGCAGCTCCCCGGACTTGACCATCACCCCGTCGAAGCCCGCGCCCTCGAACCGGGTGAACCAGTCCCGCGCCACCTCGGGGTCGCGGGTGAGCGGGGTGAGGTGCACGCGTTCGGCGTCGGAGCCGAGCACCTCCTCCAGTCTGGCCCGGCGTTCGGCGAACGGAGCGCCGGTCAGATCCTCCTCGCCGAGGGCGAGCAGATCGAAGGCCACGAAACTGGCCGGTGTCTCGCCGGCCAGTTTCTCGATCCTGGAGGCGGCCGGGTGCAGGCGATTCTGGAGCACGTCGAAATCGAGGCCGTGCTCGGTGACCATCACGATCTCACCGTCGAGCACGCAGCGTTCGGGCAGCGCGGAGCGCAACAGCGCGACCAGTTCGGGGAAGTAGCGGGTCAGCGGGCGCTCGTTGCGTGAGCCGAGTTCGATCTCCGCGCCGTCGCGGAAGACCACGCAGCGGAAACCGTCCCATTTCGGCTCGAAGCACAGGCCGGGTTCGTCCGGCACCGAGGGCGTGGACTTCGCCAGCATGGGTTTGACGGGCGGCATCACCGGCAGGTCCACGTTTCCTCCTCGGTCGGCGTCTCACCCCGTCACCGCGCGGCTCGTGCGAGCGCGCTCACCCCTGTGGACGTCGCGGCGGCCGCGAATTCATCGCCCCCGCGCGGGTCGGCTCGATCGTAGGCCGGACGACCGACAACTCCGGGGATTCGCCGGGCTAGTCGAGCCAGCCGTGTTCGTCGGCGAACGCCGTCAGCCGCTCCCTGATGGTGAGGATCTCCCCGGCGGTCAGCGCCGGGCTGGCGTCGAGCAGCAGCTCGGTGATCAGCCTTCGGTGCTCGTCCGCGCTGAGCTGGCCGCTGCCGCCGGAGCGGTCCTTGCGGGCGCGTGGCGCGGGCCCGGAACCGCCGCCGACCGCGATCAGATTGACGGCCTTCGGCCCGCGTTCGCCCTCGGTCATATCGAATTCGAAGACCCGGCCCTGCCGTAGTTCTTC
>NZ_JARWRU010000612.1 GCF_029867845.1 Nocardia farcinica
GGGGGGCCCGCCCCGGGGCCCCCCGAGCCGTCGGCGGGCGCATACCGTCCGGCACCGCGCTCGGCAGTGCTTCCGATCACGCTGCGCGCAAACCTCTCTCGACGCGCCGGGCCCTCCTAGTCTTTCGGACTACGCAGAGGAGGGGATGTGGATGGCCGACAGCAGCGCCGGATCGATCCTGCGAGCGGTGCTCGAGCTCGGCCCGGCGCCGCGCAGTGTCATCGCCCGCCACGCCGCCCTCTCGCCCGCCACCCTGACCTGGCAGGCGCGTTCGCTGATCGAGGCCGGGTTGTTGCGCGAGCTGCCGGAGACCACCGGCGCGGGCATCGGGCGACCGTACAGCCCGCTGGAACTCGACACCGGCAACAACGTGGTGCTCGGGCTGCACATCGCCGCCCGGCAGAGCACGTTCAGCGCGGTCGATCTCGGCGGCCGGATCGTGCGAAGGCATCAGGTGCGCCACCGCGGCCTCGATCCGTACGACATCCTCGACGTCGCCGTGCGCCAGGTGCGCGAGCTGGCCGCCGAGTTCGCCGGCGTGCGCATCCTCGGTCTCGGCGTGGCCACCGGCGGCTGGGTCGACACCGTCGACGGCACCGTGGTGCACCACTCCTTTCTGGGCTGGCGCGACGTCCCGGTGCGCCAGGTGCTCGCCGACGGCACCGGGCTGCCGACCGAACTGGACAATCACACCAGGGCATTGGCGCACGCCGAGCAATTGTTCGGCCGCACGCGTGGCGCGGCGAGTTCGATCGTGTTGTTCGTCGGCAACGTCATCGACGCCGCCTTCGCCGTGCACGGGCAGGTGCACTACGGGCCGCGCTCGGCGGCCGGGTCGATCGCGCGTCTGCTGGGGCCCGGGGAGAGCCCCGACGGCACCACCCGCCTGTTGCGCGACTACACCGACCACGCCCTGCTCGCCGCCGCTGACCCGCCGGTGCCCGATGTCGCCGCGTTGATCGACGCCGCCCGGCCCGGCACGGCCGCGCACGAGCGGTTCACCGAGCGCGCGGCGGTGCTCGGCGAGGTGATCGCCGCTCTGGTCGATCTGCTCGACCCCGACGCGGTCGTCATCGCCGACCGCGCCGTCGATCTGCCCGGCGTCGGCGCGGCCGATCTGGACGCGGTGCGCAGCCGCTCGGCGGTGTGCTCGCGGCCCGAGGAGGTGGTCTTTCCCTCTTCCTTCCCCGGGCGCGTGCTGACCATGAGTTCGGCCGCGGTCGTGCTGCACGGCATCTTCCACGCTCCGCACACCGCGCTGGCCGCGCGCGTGATTTGATTCCCGCTGATTTCAATGCCGAGGAAAATTGACGCGCCCGGCCCGGAATTGACACAGTTCTCGGTATGGAAACAGTGTCCATCGGCCGCCCGGAAATCACCGGCGACGACCGATGTCGGTTCGGATGAAACACGCGAATCATTCCGTTTCGACCCGGGAAATATTGTGCGAAAACTGCTGAGAAAAACCGCCGTCGCGTTGCTGGCCGTCGGCCTGCTCACGTCGTGCGCGACCGCCGACTCCGGCGATGTCGACCTCACCGCCGCCCTGCCCGAATCCGTCCCCGAGGGCGTCGACCTGCGCATCGCGGTACGCCCCGCGCGGGTGGCGCTGACCGCCTCCGGCCTGATCGAGGATTTGTCGTACACCGTCAGCGA
>NZ_JARWRU010000613.1 GCF_029867845.1 Nocardia farcinica
GTGCACGATGCACCCAGTCCATTGCTCTCCGTCGCGGGCGCTGTCGCGGGTCGGCCCGGTTCGCCGGACGCCGCGGTGGCCTGGCATCACGGCGATCCCTTCGGCGAACAACGGGCCGCCGCGCAGCGGGTCGCCATCGTCGACCGCTCGCACCGGTTCGTGCTGACCATCACCGGCGGCGAACGCCTGAGCTGGCTGCACACCATCTCCAGCCAGCATCTGACCGCCCTCGGCGACCGGCAGTCCGCGGAGAATCTCGACCTCGACCTCAACGGCCGCGTCCAGCACCACTTCGTGCTCAGCGACCTGGACGGCACCCTGTGGATCGACACCGAGGGCGAGCGCGGCCCGGCCCTGCTGGACTTCCTGACCAAGATGGTCTTCTGGGCCGACGCCCAGCCCGCCGCGGCCACCGATCACGCCGTGCTGAGCCTGCTGGGCCCCCGTATCGACAGCCTGCGCGCGGCGCTCGGCGTCGAGGAGCTGCCCGGGGTGTACGGGGTGGCCCCGCTGCCCGGCGGCGGCTTCCTGCGCCGCATGCCCTGGCCCACCGACGACTCCTACGACCTGATCGTTCCCCGCGAGCGGCTCACCCACTGGTGGACCACGCTCACCGAGGCAGGTGCCGAGCCCGCGGGCATGTGGGCCTACGAGGCGCTGCGGGTGGCCGCGCTGCGGCCCAGGATCGGCGTGGACACCGATGAGCGGACCATCCCACACGAGGTGCGCTGGATCGGCGGGATCGCCGAGCACGGCGCCGTGCACCTGGACAAGGGCTGCTATCGCGGTCAGGAGACGGTCGCGCGGGTGCACAATCTCGGCAAGCCGCCACGGCAGCTGCTGTTGCTGCACCTCGACGGCTCCAGCGACACCAGGCCCGAGCCCGGCGACGAGGTGACCGCGGGCGGGCGCGCGGTGGGCAGGATCGGCACCGTCGTCGACCACTACGAGTACGGCCCGATCGCGCTGGCGCTGATCAAGCGGGCCGTGCCGCCCGACACCGCGCTCACCGTCGGCTCCTGCGCCGCGGCCGTCGACCCCGACTCGGTTCCCGGGGAGGGCGGTCCGCAGGCGGGCAGGCTCGCCGTCGAGCGGCTGCGGGGCCGGTGACCGGCAGCGCACGGCGCGCGGCGCGCCGGGGCGGCCGTCTGCCGTCCCTCGCTCGCGTGGCCGCCGAGCACACGTCCGCCGGTCCGGGCCGCCGGTCCGTACCGGCCGAATCGGGGAGGGGAACCGATGCGAATCGTCGATGACACCGCCGAGGGCGACGCGGCGTCCGCCGCCGGGCAGACCACCGGCACACCAAGGGTGCTGGCCGTCTGCGTTGTGCACGAGGAACTGACCGTGCCGGGCCGGGTTGGCCGCACCGCGATCGACAAACGCCCGGTCTCCGGCCGGGTCGAGGTCGGCCCGCTCGGCCTGGCAGGCGACCACGTCTGCAACACCAGGGATCACGGCGGTGTGCACCAGGCGGTGTACGCCTACGCCGAGTCCGACGCCGGGCTGTGGGCGGCGGAACTCGGCCGCGAGCTGCCCGCGGGCTGGTTCGGCGAGAATCTGCGGATCGAGGGCATGGCCGTCTCCGACGCGGTGCTCGGCGCCCGCTGGGCGATCGGCGACACCCTGCTCGAGGTGAGCGCGCCCCGCGTCCCGTGCGCCACCTTCGGCCACGTCTCGGGCGAGAAGCAGTGGGTCAAGCGGTTCACCGACCGCGCGCACACCGGCGCCTACCTGCGGGTGCTGCGCGCGGGCAGCATCGGGGCGGGCGACCGCGTCGAGGTGGTGCACACCCCGGCCCACGGCGTCACCGTGCGGGAGGTCTTCACCGGCGCGGACATGGAGCGCCTCGCCCTGCTGCTCGCCGAGGAGCCGACCGTCTCCGCTGACATCCGCATGCAGATCGACCGGCACGCCAGGCGGCACGGCGTGCCCTCACCCACCACGATGTTCCCCGTCGGGGCAGCAGGCGAGAACGCCACCCACCCGGCCGGCGCGGACACCGCCGACGACCTGACCGACGAGGTGGCCTCGTGAGCGTGGAACTGGTCGAGGTGGTGCGCTCGGGCTTGCGCGAGTGCGTGCACCGGGGGTCGGTCGTCGTCCTCGGCCCGGACGGCGAGCCGGTGGTCTCCCTCGGCGAGACGCACCTGCCGATCTTCCCGCGCTCGACCAACAAGCCGATGCAGGCGCTGGCCCTGCTCCGGCTCGGTTTCGAGCCCGCCGACGAGGCGGAACTCGCGCTGTCGAGCGCCTCGCACTACGGCGAACCCGACCAGATCGCGCTGGTCGAACGTCTGCTGACCCGCTTCGGCTTCACCGAGGCCGACCTGTCCTGCCCGCCCGACCTGCCGTTCGAGGAGCACGCACGCGCGCACGCGCTGGCCACCGGACCGCGCCCGATCTACATGAACTGCTCGGGCAAACACGCCGCCATGCTCGCCACCTGCGCGGTCAACGGCTGGCCCACCGAGGGCTATCTCGACGAGGGCCACCCGCTGCAACAGGCGATCGCCGCCACCGTCACGGAGATGACCGGCGAACCCGAGACCGACCTCGGCATCGACGGGTGCGGGCTGCCCATCATCCCGGTCTCGCTGGTCAACCTCGCCCGCGCCTACGCCCGGTTCACCACGGCCGAATCCGGCAGCCCCGAACGGCGGGTGGCCGACGCGATCCGGGCGAACCCCCGAGTGATTTCGGGCACGAATGCCCCGGATCTGAAGATCATGTCCGCGACCCCGGGATTGCTGTGCAAGATCGGCGCCGACGGCGTGCACGCGGGCGCGCTGCCCGACGGGTCGGCTTTCGCCTACAAGATCGAAGACGGCGGCGACCGCGCGCGCATGCCCCTGACGCTGGCGATTCTGCAACGCATGGGCATCGACTGGACAGCGGTCCACGACGATCTGGCGGCCCAACCGGTGCTCGGCGGCGGCGCTCGCGTGGGGGTGATACGGGCCATTCCCGGCATACTCTGAGCGACCCGGCCCCCAGCGGAAAACGGCCCTGCGTACCCCCAGGTGAGGGCACTTCGGTCACTCATGGGAGCGCAAGCGCGCGACACACGCTAAAGTGTCTGTCAGGAAGAGTATTAATTCGAACGGGGCCGCCAACACACCCCAGGCCGCCCCGCTGTGACGCGAGGGGGTCAGCCATGGGCCGTGGCCGGGCTAAGGCAAAGCAGACCAAGGTTGCACGCGAGCTGAAGTACAGCTCGACGCCAACCGACTTCGCGAGCCTTCAGCGCGAGCTCTCGGGACACCCCACCAAGCACAGTGGTGGCGTGTTGTCCGATGAGCACGACTCGGACGACTCCTTGTCCCGCTGGGACGAGGACGACTACGACGACTGGCGCCGCTGACTCGGATTTCAACGTCAACAGGGGAGGCCGACGGGGCCTCCCTTTTGCACGTTGCCGGGTACGCGACCGAAGTCGAGCAGGCTTGCCGACACAATGAATTCGGCGTCCGGTGATCCTCCGGGGTTGCCGGACAACGAATTTCACCGGGTGGTCCCCGACGACGATTTCGTCGTCCCCGCACACGGTCACCCGGTAATTCCACATCGATACCGACCAGCCGCGGAAAACCGTAACCGGATTTTCTCCGCGGCGTGAAAAATGGGCCGATCTCCACACGACGGAGGATCGGCCTTTTTCACGCCCGCGTGGCGGGACCCGCGGAAAACGGGCCCCGCGAAAACGGCTCAGAATCGGGGGTGTTCGCCCAGCAGTTGCGCCCGGGGGGCGTCGGTGTCCTTGGCCTTCTTCACCGTGCCGAGCGTCCAGCACTCGACGTGGCGGGCGGTGAGCACCGCCAGCGCGCGATCCACGTCCTCGGGCGCGACGACGGCGACCATGCCGACGCCCATGTTGAAGGTCTTCTCCATCTCGGCGCGCTCGACCCGGCCGCGCTGGGCGATCATCTTGAACACCGGCGCGGGATTCCAGGTGCCACGGTCGAGTTCGGCGACCAGGCCCGCCGGGATCACGCGGGCCAGGTTGTTCGCCAGGCCGCCGCCGGTCACGTGGGCGAAGGTGCGCACGTCGGTCTCGGCGATCAGCGCCAGGCAGTCCTTGGCGTAGATGCGGGTCGGCTCGAGCAGTTCCTCGCCGAGGGTGCGGCCGAACTCCTCCACATGGCCGGTCAGCGACATCCGGTCGATGTCCAGCAGCACCTTGCGGGCCAGGCTGTAGCCGTTGGAGTGCAGGCCGGAGGAGCCCATGGCCAGCACCACGTCGCCGGGGCGCACCCGGTCGGGGCCGAGCACCGCGTCGGCCTCGACCACGCCGACGCCGGTGGCGGACAGGTCGTAGTCGTCGGGATCCATCAGGCCGGGATGTTCGGCGGTCTCGCCGCCGAGCAGGGCGCAGCCCGCCTGCACGCAGCCCTCGGCGATGCCGGAGACCAGTTCGGCGACCTTCTCCGGGACCACCTTGCCGATGGCGATGTAATCCTGCAGGAACAGCGGTTCCGCGCCGCAGACGACCAGATCGTCGACGACCATGGCGACCAGGTCGAGGCCGACGGTGTCGTGCTTGTCCATGGCCTGGGCGACCGCGATCTTGGTACCCACGCCGTCGGTGGAGGCGGCGAGCAGCGGCTCGCGGTAGCCGCCCTTGAGCGCGAACAGACCGGCGAAGCCGCCGAGGCCACCTTGGACTTCGGGGCGGGTGGCCTTCTTCGCCAGCGGCCCGAACAACTCGACTGCGCGGTCACCGGCTTCGATGTCCACGCCTGCCGCGGCGTACGAGGCGCCGCCGGTGGGGGTCTGTTCAGTCATTTTCGGGGGAAGCTCCAAACCGGATCGGCGGATACATGCCTGATCACGCTACCCGAACCGGATCTCGGGCATGCATGGTGTCGCCCGCACGTGACCCGATCGCGCGCCGTGTCACCGGCGGCGATCGAGCGCGGGGCGTGTGGCGTCAGGGTCGACTCAGTGCGCTCGCGTTGGCGTTCTCGCCGAGCAGAACCGATTCCGGCTGCCCGGTGAGCATGCCTTCCAACAGATTCTTTCCGATGGAAGCTTCGGTCGGGAGCGGAATCGGGTAATCGCCGTCGAAACAGGCCGAGCACAGCCGCGAGCGGGGCTGCTCGGTGGCCGCGATCATGCCGTCGATGGAGATGTAGCCGAGGGAGTCCGCGCCGACGGAACGGCGCACCGCCTCGACCATCTCCGCGTAGTCGTCGTCGGCGCCGACGCCGTTGGCGATCAGCTCGGCCCGCGAGGCGAAGTCGATGCCGTAGAAGCAGGGCCACTTGACCGGCGGGGAAGCGATGCGCACGTGGATCTCCAGCGCGCCCGCCTCGCGCAGCATCCGCACCAGGGCGCGCTGGGTGTTGCCGCGCACGATCGAATCGTCGACCACGACCAGGCGCTTGCCGCGGATCACCTCCCGCAGCGGGTTGAGCTTGAGCCGGATGCCGAGCTGGCGGATGGTCTGGCTGGGCTGGATGAAGGTGCGGCCCACGTAGGCGTTCTTCATCAGGCCCTGGCCGTAGGGCACGCCGGAGCCCTGTGCGTAGCCGACAGCGGCGGGCGTGCCGGATTCGGGCACCGGGATGACCAGGTCGGCCTCGATCGGATGTTCCTTGGCCAGCCTGCGGCCGATCTCGACGCGGGTGGCGTGCACCGAGCGGCCTGCGATGGTGGAGTCGGGGCGGGCCAGATAGACGTACTCGAAGACGCAGCCCTTGGGCTCGGGGCGGGCGAAGTGCGTGGAGCGCAGGCCCTCGGCGTCGATGGCGAGCAGCTCGCCCGGCTCGATCTCGCGCACGAAGGAGGCGCCGACGATGTCGAGGGCGGAGGTCTCGCTGGCCACCACCCAGCCGCGTTCCAGCCTGCCGAGACACAGCGGGCGCACGCCGTGCGGATCGCGGGCGGCATAGAGGGTGTGCTCGTCCATGAAGGTCAGGCAGAACGCGCCGCGCAGCTGCGGCAAGAGTTCGAGCGCGGCCTGTTCGATGCTCTTGTCCGCGGCGGCATGGGCCAGCAGCGCGGTCATCACATCGGAATCGGAGGTGGCGCCGACCGGCTGCGGGCGGCCCTCGGCGATCGGGGTGCCGATCAGACCGAGCTCACGGGCGCGGCCCGCCAGTTCGGCGGTGTTGACGAGATTGCCGTTGTGGCCGAGGGCGACGCCGGAGCCGACGGCGGTGGTGCGGAAGATCGGCTGAGCGTTTTCCCAGGTGACGCCACCGGTGGTGGAGTAACGACAGTGGCCGACGGCGATGTGGCCCGGCATGGCGGCGAGGGTCTGCTCGTCGAAGACCTGGCTGACCAGGCCGAGATCCTTGAACACCAGGATCTGCTGACCATCGGAGACCGCGATGCCCGCCGCCTCCTGGCCGCGGTGCTGGAGCGCGTAGAGGCCGTAGTACGTGAGCTTGGCCACGTCCTCCCCCGGAGCCCAGACGCCGAAGACACCACACTCCTCGCGGGGCTCGTTCTCGGTCTGGTCGTTCTCGGTCTGATCGTTGTCGACCTGATCGGGACCGGCCGGAGCGGCCTGAGCGGAGTTGGCGAGGTTGTCGGCCGTCGAATCGGCGTTGGTCACCGTACGCTCCCTGTTCGGGCGGGCTGGGGGCTCTCGCCATTCTACGGGTGTCAGCTGGTCGTGCGATCACGGCTTCGGCGTACCGAGAGCAATCACACGTGTCGGAACAGGTGTCGATCGCCGCCACGGCGGTACCTTTCGACGGTGACGAGCGAGAGCGAGATCAAGGGGCCGACCCGGGCGGCCGGGCGGGCGAATCCGCGCACGCTGCTGCGTGCCGTGCTGTTTCCGCTGGTCGTGATCACCCTGGTCGCGAGCCTGTTGAGCTATCTGTACCTGGCATACGTGGCCGACCCGGAGGAGAACCTGCACGGGTTCCCCATCGCGCTGGTCAACATGGACGTCGGCGACACGATCGGCACGCCCGAGGAACCGCGTCAGGTGAATTTCGGCACACAGGTCGCCGACGGCATCGTCGCCGAGGTCCCCGCCGACGAGATCGACCTGCGGGTGCTCGGCATCAACGAGGCCCAGCGACAGCTGCGCAACGGCGAGGTCTACGGCGCCATCATCATCCCCGGCGACTTCAGCAAGCGCCTCGGCATCCTCGGCGTCGGCAGTGTGGTGCCCGGCGACATCGAGCAGCCGATCATCACCGTGCAGACCAATCCGAGGGTCGGTCCGTTCGCGACCGCCATCGTCACCCGGATCGCCGACCGGATGTTGCCGCAGGTCAACGCGCAGGTCGGCGCGCAGCTCACCGAACAGGTGGAAGCCCAGCTCGCCCCGCCGGAAGGCGGTGAGCCCACCGAGATCAGCGGCGCGGCCCGGCTGTCGCTGGAGTC
Source organism: Nocardia farcinica (assembly GCF_029867845.1). GTDB lineage: Bacteria > Actinomycetota > Actinomycetes > Mycobacteriales > Mycobacteriaceae > Nocardia > Nocardia farcinica_A. Next base: position 7,345 of record NZ_JARWRU010000613.1, read on the forward strand.
CCCGCTGCGGCTGGTCGCCGAGGAGTTCCGCCCGCTGCCCAACGGCACCGGCCAGGGTCTGACCGCCTTCTTCTTCGCACTGTTGCTGCTGCTGGTCGGCGTCATCGGCGCCATGACCATCCACACCATGGCCGACGCGGCGCTCGGTTTCATGCCCACCGAGTACGGCCCGTGGTTCCTGCACTTCCCGCCGACGCCGATCTCGCGGCTGCGCACTCTGCTGTTGAAGTGGAGTGTGATGTTCCTGGCGGCGGTCGTGATCGCCGGGATCTTCCAGCTGGTGGCGCACGCGCTGGACATGCCGCTGGAGCGGCCGCTGGCGCTGTATCTCTACAGCGTGCTGGCGATCACCGCGGTCGGCGTGACCGGCCTGTCGGTGCTCGCGGCGTTCGGGCAGGCGGGCCTGCTGGTGAATCTCATCCTGTTCGTCGTGCTCGGCCTGCCCTCCTCCGGCGGCACCGTGCCCATCGAGGCCACGCCCACCTACTTCGCCTGGCTGGCCACCTTCGAGCCCATGCATCAGGTGTACCTGGCGGTGCGTTCGATCCTGTACTTCAACGCCGACTTCGCCGCCGGGCTCGGCCGCGGCCTGTGGATGACGATCTTCGGCCTGCTCGCCGGCATGATCTTCGGGCTGGTGGTCACCAAGTTCTACGACTACAAGGGGCTGCACCGCAGTCCGGCCGAGCCGTCGGAAGCCTGAGTCGAAGGCCGGAGTGGGGTCGGTGCCGGAGTGAGGTCGGTGCCGGAGTGAGGTGGACGGACCGCGGACTCACTCCGGCAACCGGGTGATCGGCAGCCAGTGCGCGATCTCCCCCGCGCGGCTCCCGGCGGCGGTCACCACCCCGGCGGCCACCGCCGCCTGGAAATCGAGCAGCCCGGTGACCAACAGCAGCCAGGTGCGCGGATCGGTCTCCACCACGTTCGGCGGCGTCCCGCGCGTGTGCCGCGGCCCCTCCACACACTGCACCGCGACGAACGGCGGGACCCGCACCTCCACCGAATGCCCCGGCGCGGCCTCGGCCAGCGTCCGCGCGGTCGCCCGCACCGCTGCCGCGATCTGCTGCCGCGACGGCTCCGCCGCCTGTTCGCCGCCCTGTTCGCGACCGTCCTGTTCCCCCCGCAACCACGCGCTCACCGCCGCCATCGCGGCCCGCAACTCCCCCGGATCAACTCTGCGCCGTGCCACGCGCCGAGGCTACCGGCCACCGAATCGCCGCACGCCCGCGCACCCGGTCTGCCGTACGGTGACCGGGCACGCGAACCGTCCCGCGGCGGACGGGCGGTGGCGACGGTGAGGTGCGGGTCCCGTCGTCACCCGGCGCGCCGCCGGAGGCGATCATTCCGGCGCTTCGGAGCCGCTCTGCGGCCGCCCGGCGAGGGTGGCGACGACGGCGCCGGTGGCATTGATCGCCAGGTGCAGCAGGGCGGGGGCGGTGGCGCTGCCCGCGCGGCGGCCGAGCAGGGTGAACAGCGCGCCCGCCGTCGCGGTGGCGACGACCGTCGGCAGCACGGGATCGCCGGCGGCGCGGGCCGGGTGCACATGCCAGAGGCCGAAGGCGGCGGCGCCGAGAGCCAGGCTCGTGCGCGGACCCGCGATCGCGGTGAGCAGCGGGTCGAGGCCGCCGCGGAAGATCAGTTCCTCGGGCAGGACGGTGCCGAACGGGATGTGCACCCCGATCCACTCGGCGGGCGCGACTTCGGGCAGCCTGGCCGGGCCGCTGAGCACCGCCGTGCGGACCGGGCGCACGGCCATGGCGGCGCCCGCGCCAGCGACGACCACCGCGCCTGCGGCGAGCCCGGCTCCGATTCCCCTGGCGGAGCGCCAGTTCGGCCTGGCGCGGGTGGCCAGGGCGTAGGCGGCGGCGAAGCCGAGGTGGGCCAGGGTGCGGCCGCGCGGCCCGAGGCCGAGCGCGGGGGCGATCCGGTTGTTCCACAGCGGTGGGGCCAGCGACGCGAGGGCGGCGGCCGTCGCGCGGGCGGTCCGGCTCACTTGGTGGCCCGCTCGAAATCCTCGGCCGACTCCAGCTGGAAGCGCACCCGTTCGGCCAGTTCCGGCGTCCAGCCCTCCGGTTGGGCGATGGCGGCCCAGGCGTCGATGACCAGGCTGCCGTAGCGGTGGCCGTGACCGTCGCTGACGCCCTGGGCGTTGGTGAGGTCGGCGGTGACCTGCCAGAAGGTGACGAACGGCGCCCAGCGCATCTGCGAGGACACGTCCGCGCCGCGCGGCTCGGACAGCCAGTCCGGCTGGGAGAAGATCAGATCGGGCGACCACCAGACGATCGGGTCGGAGGCGTGCTGCAGGTAGGCGATGCGCGGGGCCTGCCACTCCGGGCCCGGCTCGGCCAGGTCGGAGGCGTCGGCGGCGAAGCGGACCACCAGACCGTCGGCGTAGACCGGCAGCACTTCCGGCGAGCCGGGGTCGCGGCGCTCGACGAACTGCTTCCACAGCCGGTTGGAGTTCGGCGGGCCCACCCACAGCGCGCCGTCGACCTTGCCACGCAGGTCGGCCAGCCCGGTGAAGGCCGCCTCCGAGCCCTGCGAGCCGAGGCTCTCGCCGTAGACGTAGAGCTTCGGCCTGCTCTCGGCGGGTTTCTCCAGCCAGCGCTGGTAGACCGCGTCGAAGATCTGCCGCCCGGCCGAGGCCGCCTTGCTCTTGTCGGCCAGGAACGACAGCACGCTGGGCAGGTAGGAGTACTGGCTGGCGAGCACCGCGCTGTCGCCGCCGAACATGTACTCGATCGCGCCCGCCGCCATGGAGTTCACCCAGCCGGTGCCGGTGGTGGTGACCACGACCAGCACCTTCCGGTCGAAGGCTCCCGCGCGCTCGAGTTCGCGCACCGCCAGTTCGGCCTGGGTCTCCCCCTCGACCGCGGATTCCAGACCCACATAGGCGCGGATCGGCTCCAGCGCGGGACGGCCGGTGACCGCCGCGATCCGGCTGGCCGTCGGTCCCTGGGAGACGAACCAACGCCCCTCGAAACCGAGGGTGTCCCAGGGCGCGAACGACTCGGGGCTGCCCGAGCGCTCCGGCAGCAGCGGCTGCACGGCGTTGGGCGAGGTGTGGTCGTTGCGGACGCTGAACGCCGAGTTGGCGACGGCGAAGAAGGCGCGGGTGGCGACACCGTTGAAGATCGTGGTCGCCACCACCACCAGCACCAGCAGGCCGACGGCGGGAGCGAGCTCGCGCGGGACCTTGACCCGGCGGTTGAGTTCCCTGGCCAGGAACAGCACGATCTCGCGCAGCGTGCGGTAGACGGCGACCACGATCACGCCGACGGCCACGCTCAGCAGGCCGGTGCGCAGATAGGCCGGGGTGGTGGTGCCCTCCATGCCCATCAGCGCGGTGATCTCGCGCTGCCAGCGCGCCGACTGCACCAGCATGAGGGCGGCGGTGAGACCGGCGGTCACCAGAACCGCGGTCTTCACGGCGTAGATCACCCAGGTGGGCGCGGGCGGAATCCTGGTCAGCCGCGGCCGGACCAGCCTGCGGAAGCCCCACTCCAGCAAACACCCGAGGCCGTACCCGAGGGCGGCGTTGATACCGCTGATCAGCCCCTGGAACAACCAGTCGCGCGGAACCAGCGATGGGGTCACCGACAGGGCGAAGAACAGGGTGGCGACGACGAGCCCGACGTAGTTCAGGTCGATGACGACCTCGGCCCGGCGCACCAGGACCAGGACGCGCGTGCGCAGCCTCGTCAGGGTGTCCGCTTTCTCGAGCACCCGAACAGTATGCGTGTTCGGGTGCCGACGACGCCCGGCGCCGCCCGGCCGCGACCCCGGATGACCCGGCGGCCGCGACCGTTTGCCAGATGTTCGCTGTAAGTGCTGCCGGTCAGACCACGTGGCCGAACAGGGCGGGCAGGGTGCCCTCGAAGGCCTCGCGCAACTCGCTCATCGGGACGGAGAACTGGCCCTGCACCTCGATCTCGTCGCTGCCCTGGTCGACCACGCCGATGCGCACCCACGGCAGCTGCCTGGCGTCGAGCATCCTGGTGAAACGGGTCTCCTCCGAGCGCGGCACCGCGACCAGGACGCGACCGGCCGACTCCGAGAACAGCGTCACGAACGGATCGGCGTCCTCGGGCAGCAGGATGCGGCAGCCGGTCTCGCCCGCCAGCGCGGCCTCGACGACGGCCTGGGCGAGGCCGCCCTCGGACAGGTCGTGCGCGGCCGAGATCATGCCGTCACGCGAACCGGCCACCAGCACCTCCGCGATCAGCTTCTCGCGGTCGAAGTCGACCTTCGGCGGGACGCCGCCGAGGTGGTCGTGGGCCACCTGCGCCCAGATGGAGCCGCCGAACTCGTCGCGGGTCTCGCCGAGCAGGATCAGCGTCTCGCCGGGCTCGAGGCCGAGGCCGGTGGGGATGCGCCGGTGCACGTCGTCGATCACGCCGAGCACGCCCACGACCGGGGTCGGCAGGATCGCGTCCTGGCCGGTCTGGTTGTAGAAGCTGACGTTGCCGCCGGTCACCGGGATGCCGAGGGCCACGCAGCCGTCGGCCAGGCCGCGCACGGCCTGCTGGAACTGCCACATCACGCCCGGGTCCTCCGGCGAGCCGAAGTTCAGGCAGTTGGTGACGGCCTTCGGGGTGGCGCCGGTGGTGGCGACATTGCGGTAGGCCTCGGCCAGCGCCAGCTGCGCGCCGGTGTAGGGGTCGAGCTTGGTGTACCGGCCCGACGCGTCGGTGGCCAGCGCGATACCGCGGCCGGTCTCCTCGTCGATGCGGATGACGCCCGCGTCGGCCTGTTCGGCGAGCACGGTGTTGCCGCGCACGTAGCGGTCGTACTGCTCGGTGATCCACTTGCGGCTGCACAGCTGCGGGCTGGCGATCATGGTCAGCAGCGTCCGGCGCAGCTCTTCCGGCGTCTTCGGCCGGGGCAGCTGATCCGGGGTGTCGGCGATCAGCGCGTCCTGGTAGTCGGGGCGGCGCACCGGGCGCTCGTACACCGGGCCCTCGTGGGCGACGGTGCGCGGCGGCACGTCCACCACGGTCTCGCCGTTCCAGGTGACCACGAGACGATCGCCGTCGGTGACCTCGCCGATGACGGTGGCCAGCACGTCCCACTTGGCGCAGACCGCCATGAAGGCGTCCACGTTCTCCGGGGTCACCACCGCGCACATGCGCTCCTGGGACTCGCTGGAGAGCACCTCGGCCGGGGTCATGCCGGTGGCGCGCAGCGGCACCTTGTCCAGCTCGATGCGCATGCCACCGTCACCGGCGGCGGCCAGCTCGGAGGTGGCGCAGGACAGGCCGGCGCCACCGAGGTCCTGGATGCCGACCACGAGGTCGGCCGCGTACAGCTCGAGACAGCACTCGATGAGCACCTTCTCGGTGAACGGGTCGCCGACCTGCACGCTCGGCAGCTTCTTGCGGCCCGCGCCGGACTCGTCACCGGAGAAGGTGTCCGAGGCCAGCACGGACACGCCGCCGATGCCGTCGAGGCCGGTGCGCGCGCCGAACAGGATGATCTTGTTGCCGGCGCCGGAGGCGAAGGCCAGGTGCAGGTCCTCGACCCGCATCACGCCCGCGCACAGCGCGTTGACCAGCGGATTGCCCTGGTAGGAGGCGTCGAAGACGGTCTCGCCGCCGACATTCGGCAGACCGAGGGAGTTGCCGTAGCCGCCGACGCCGCGCACCACGCCGTCGACCACGCGCCGGGTGTCGGGGTGATCGGCCGCGCCGAAGCGCAGCTGGTCCATCACCGCGATCGGGCGCGCGCCCATGGCCATGATGTCGCGCACGATGCCGCCCACGCCGGTGGCCGCACCCTGGTAGGGCTCCACGTAGGAGGGGTGGTTGTGGCTCTCGACCTTGAACGTCACCGCCCAGCCGTCGCCGACGTCGACCACGCCCGCGTTCTCGCCGATGCCGGCGAGCATCGAGGCGCGCATCTCCTCGGTGGTGGTCTGACCGAAGTAGCGCAGGTGCACCTTGGAGGACTTGTAGGAGCAGTGCTCGCTCCACATCACCGAGTACATCGCCAGCTCGGCGTCGGTGGGCCTGCGGCCGAGGATCTCCTTGATGCGCGCGTACTCGTCGTCCTTGAGACCCAGTTCTTTGTAGGGCTGGGTGAGATCGGGAGTTGCTGCGGCTGCGCTGACGGTGTCGACCTGCGGAGTCACGGAGTACCAGGGTCCTTTCGGCCGGGCATTGTGAAGCGACGAGCTCGGCCCGCCGACATGACGGGGAGGCGGCCTCAGTCTACGGGTCACCCGCGACGGCCCCGCAGGTGAGGGCCTCGACCTTGCTCGCGCGCGCCCACCCGGGCATACCGGACGGCGAGCGCGCGGAACCGGTTTCGCCGCGCGAACAGTCGCTGCGACGTTGCCACCGACCGTCGCCGCACCCGCGGCCACGAACGGCTGCGCTTGTCACGGGCTCGCCGACGGCCCAGGCCGCGAGGTTGCCCGCAGTCCGAGCACCGGCCGGGAACCGGGAGGCGCCCGGTACTCTGGGCGGGTGAACGAACGATCGGGGGTGGCCGAGCAGGCCGCGAAGCCTGCCGACATGGGCACCCCGTCTCTCCCCGGTGACCCCTCCGACCCGCGATCGCCGGACTCCCCGGCCGAGTCCCCCTCCCCGCAGTCCCCCTCCCCACAGTCCCCCTCCCCGCAGTCCCCCTCCCCGCAGCGGCCCTCGCCGCACCAACCGCCGCCGACCGGATACGCATCGGCGAAGTACGCACCGGTGAAGCTGCTCGGCATCGCCCTGGCGCTGTTCGCGGTCTCGGCGGTGGTCTCGCTGCTGGCGCACTGGTGGTA
>NZ_JARWRU010000614.1 GCF_029867845.1 Nocardia farcinica
CCGGAGGAGCCGGACATGATCACCACCACCTACAGCCCCGCCCGCGCCGCCCGCAAGGCCGCCGCCAAGGCGCTGCGCCGTCGCGTCCCCGCCCACAACGCCCCCCCCCCCCCCCCCCTCCCCCCCCCCCCCCCCCCCCCCCCCCCCCCCCCCCCCCCCCGCGGCGCCCCCCCCCCCCACGCCGCGGGTGAAGGTGATGGTGCAGCCGTCGACATGGCACTCGGCCGTGGAACCGGGACCATCGACGGTGCAGGCCGTCACCGACAGCGGAGCGAGCAGAACGAACACACACAGGGCGAAGAGCCGACGCAGACGCACGCGCCAAGTGTAGAACCGCCTGTGCCCGCGACGGATTCGGATCGGCCACCCCCTGATTCGGACAGTTCGGGCACCCTCGGGCTCGCCGCCCCGGCCGGGCCGGGCGTACGGTGAGCGGGCACACGCGTATCCTGCGACCGGGAGGAGGCCGGGGCTGTGCCGTCGCTGCAACCAGGAGACGAATTCGCCGGGTACCGCATCCTGCGCAGGCTCGGCGCGGGCGGCATGGGCACCGTCTACCTGGCCGAGCACCCCCGGCTGCCGCGCCGGGACGCGATCAAGGTGCTCGATCCCCGGCTCGCCCGCGAGCCGGGCTTCCGCGCCAGGTTCGAGCGCGAGGCCGAACTCGCCGCCCGCCTGGAACATCCGAATGTGGTGGCCGTCTACGACCGCGGCGAGGAGGGCGATCTGCTGTGGATCGCCATGCGCTACGTCGACGGGGTCGACGCCGGGGAACTGGTGCGGCGCGGCCGGTCCGAGCTGCCGCCCGCCCGTGCCGTGCGGATCGTGGCGGCCGCCGCGCGCGGACTGGACGCCGCGCACCGGCGCGGGCTGCTGCACCGCGACGTCAAACCGGCCAACATCATGGTCGCCCGCGCCGACGACGGCTCGGACTCGGTGCGCCTGGCCGACTTCGGCATCGCCCGCCCGCTCGGGATCGCCGACACCACCACCAACTCGGTCCTGGCCAGTTTCGCCTACGCCGCCCCCGAACTGTTCACCGGGGCCCCGCTCGACCATCGCAGCGACGTCTACGCCCTCGGCTGCACCCTCTACGAGATGCTCACCGGCTCGGCGCCTTTCGTCAGACCCTCGCACGCGGCCGCCATGCACGCCCATCTCTACGAGCGCCCGCCGGTCCCCTCCCACACCGATCCCGCCCTTGCGCCCTTCGACCCGGTCATCGCCCGCGCCCTGGCCAAGGTCCCCGCCCAGCGCTACGAGTCCTGCGGCGCGCTCGCCGAGGCGGCGCTCGCCGCCGTCGACGCGCCGCGCGCCGATCCGGGACCGACGCCGGGACATCCACCGGCGGCGACTCCCCCGACGACGTCCCCCTCGGCACCACCCGCGCCGACCGGTCACACACCCGCACAGGGAATCTCCACCGCGCCCGCCGCCGGCGGTCCGGGCACAGCCCCGCACGGCCTCACATCATCCCCCGGGAACCGGGGCACCTATGTCACGACTCCGGCCGCACGCACGGCCCGTGCGCTGCTGATCGCGGGATGCGTTGTGCTGCTGCTCCTCTCGGCCGCCATCGCGGCCGTCCTCGTCCGGGAGAACGGCGGCCGCCCGACCGCGGGTCCCGGCACGACCGTCACCTCGGCGGCGGGCACGACCGCGCGATCCACCGAGGCGCCATCGACCACCGTCGCGCCGGTGTCCTCGGCCTGGGGCCCGGCCGCCTACATCGTCGAGGCCTTCCCCGATCTGCTGCCCGCGGAGCCGACCGGCACGGGTTATCAGGGCATGCGGTGCGCGCTCAACGACGACCTGGGTGAGTGGCTGCACTGCCCGGCCGCCTCCGACGACGGAATCCACGTCAACATCCACTGCGATCCGACGCGGGGTCCGCTCGGGTACCGCTCGGACGTCACCGGGCTGACCGGCGTGCGCGAGGAGCGCTGGACCCGCCCGTCGGGGACCGGGAAGGTGCGCTGGGGCAGCGACAGCATCGCCGGGTTCGGCCTGCTCGACGTCTCCTTCGACGACCCGGACCGCTCGTTCTGCGTCGTCTCGGCCAGCGGCGGCGCGGGCGGCCGGGACGTCTACGACCGCTGGTGGCGCTCGGCCCCCATCTGACCCGCTCACCGGGCTCGCGGGCGCGAGCCGGTCCGATCGACGAGGAGCTACGACATGGCGCTGGCACCGGGGACGGTGTTCGCCGGGTACCGCATCGAGCGCAAGCTCGGCGAAGGCGGCATGGGCACCGTCCATCTCGCCCGTCACCCCCGCCTGCCGCGCTCGGTCGCGTTGAAGGTGCTCGACGCCGAGGCCGGCCGGGACCCGGAGTACCGCGCGCGTTTCGAGCGCGAAGCCGAGATGACCGTGCGCCTGGACCATCCGAACGTGGTGGAGATCTACGACCGCGGCGTCGAGGGCGAGTTGTTGTGGATCGCCATGCGCTATGTGGACGGGTCGGACGTGGCGCACCTGATCCGTGGCGGCATGTCGCCGCGGCGGGCGGTCGGCATCCTCACCCAGGCCGCCGCCGGACTCGACGCCGCCCACCGGCGCGGCCTGCTGCACCGCGACGTCACGCCGGCCAATCTGCGGGTCCCCGACGACGGCGACGGCGGCGACCACGTCTTCGTCGCCGACTTCGGCATCGCCCGCAGCCACGACGACCCGCACCTCACCGCCGCGGGCCAGCTCACCGCCACCCTCGCCTATGTCGCCCCCGAACAGATCGACGGTCGCGAGCCCGACCACCGCTGCGACATCTACGCCCTCGGCGTGACCTTCTACCAGATGCTCACCGGCACACTGCCTTTCCCGGGCCCCACCCCGGGTGAGGTCCTCCAGGCACACCTCCACACCCCGCCGCCACGTCCCTCGGACGCGGTTCCCGGCCTGCCCCCGGGGCGGGACGAGGGGGCCCGCACCGCGTTGGCCAAGGACCCGCGCGACCGCTATCCCGACTGCGCCACCATGGCGGCCGCCGCCCGGGCGGCGCTGCGCGCCGATGTGCCGGATCACGCCACCTCTCCCGCGGCGGGGTGGCCGCCCACCGCCCAGCCACCCGCCGCCCAGCCACCCCCCGCCCGGCCGCCGCACGCC
>NZ_JARWRU010000615.1 GCF_029867845.1 Nocardia farcinica
TCCCACGCCGCCTGCGCGCTGGCCCGCCTTGGTGGGTAAGGGGTGTGCCCGGGTGCCGCGGGGGACGCCCGCGCGGTTCTGCACCTCGAGCGTGGTGGTGCCCGCGTAGCCGACCTCCACCTGGCTCTCGACGGCCGCGTCCAGGAGCCGCGCGCGAGTGCGTGCGCGGCGCTGCGCCTGCGTCTCCCGGACGCGTTCGGTCATCGGTGCTCTCCCCCTGCTCTCATTCCCGTTCCTGCCGACTCGATGATTGTGCCGACTCGTCGATCGCGGCTCAGCGCCCCTGCCACTTCGGCTCGCGCTTCTCGGCGAACGCCAGCGCGCCCTCGGCGGCGTCCTTGGAGAACAGCGCGGGCAGCGCGATCTCGCCCTGCTTGGCGAAGGCCTCGGCCCGCGTCCAGTCCGGCGACTCGTCGATGATGCGCTTGCTGGCGGCCACCGAAAGCGGTGCGGCCGCGACGATCTCGGCGGCCAGCTGCAACGCGACGGCCAGCGCGCCACCCGGTTCGGTGACCCGGTTGACCAGGCCGAGCTGGTAGAGCCGGTCCGCCGACACGCGACCGCCGGTCAGCGCCAGCTCGGCGGCGATCGGCCGGGGCAGCCGCTGGGTCAGCCGCAGCACGCCGCCGCCCGCGGCCACCAGGCCGCGCTTGACCTCGGGGATGCCGAACTGCGCGTCGTTCGCGGCGACGATCAGATCACCGGACAGCGCCAGCTCGAAACCGCCCGCCAGGGCGAAGCCCTCCACGGCCGCGATCATCGGCTTGACCGGCGGCTCGGCGGTGATGCCGAGCGGGCCGCGCTTCTGGGTCATCGGCATCTCGCCCTTGGCGGCGGCGACGAGATCCATACCGGCGCAGAAGTTTCCGCCCGCACCGGTCAGCACCAGCACGCGCGCCTCGGCGTCGTCCTCGAAGGCGTCGACGGCGGCCTCGATCTCCTTGGCGGTGGCCAGGTCGATGGCGTTGCGGGCCTCCGGGCGGTCGATGGTGAGAACGGTGATCGCGTCACGACGTTCGACCAGCACGCTGGAGCTCATTCGGCAGTCCTCTCGGTGTTCAGGCTGACCCGCCCGCCCGCGACGATATCGATGCTCGCGCCGATCGGGTCGGATTCGGTGAAGGCGGTGATGGTTTCCTGGTCGGCGGCGCGCACCAGGGTGCGGGCGCCCTCCGGGGTGAGCGCGCTGATGATGACGGCCTCGGGCTCGTCGGCGCGCTCGGGGGCGGGGCCCTTGTTGTAGGGCACGGTGAACGATTCCACGGTCGCCGGGCCGGTGTAGCCGGGGGCGGTCGCGCGGGCGGCGTCGGGGGTGGGCACCTCGACGGCGCGGAAGAGCTGGGCGGGCGGGTTCGTGGAGTACACGCCGACGCCGTGTTTGGTGATGTACCAGCCCAGCGAGGTGGACAGCCCGTAGGAGCCGGGGTCGGTGCGCAGCTTCTCGGCCACCGCGGCGATGGCGTGGGTGCCGTAGTTGTTGCCGGGGCCGCCGCCGAAGGTCAGGCCGCCGGTCAGCGACAGCGGGCGGCTCGGGTCGTCGATGGGCAGGCCGAAGGCCTCGGCGCCCACCTGCACCGCGATCGGGAAGCAGGAGTACAGGTCGATGTGGGCGACGTCGTCGATGCCAACGCCCGCGGCGGTCAGCGCCTCCTTGCCCGCGGCGGCGATGGCCGGGGAGGCGGCCATGTCGGCGCGGTCGGTGACGTACCAGACCTCGTTGGCGGTCGCGCCGCCGTGCGGGAAGACCCACTTGTCACGCGGCACGCCCGCGGCGTCGGCGGCTGCCGCGCTGCACAGGATCAGGCCCGCGCCCTGGTCGACGGTCAGGTTGGCGACCATCAGCTTGCGGTAGGGGCTGGTGACCATGCGGTTGTCGCGGGTGGCGGTGATGATCTGCTCGACCGTGTGCGCCTCCGGCTGCCAGGCGTAGGGGTTGGCGGCGGCGATCTCGGAGTAGCTCGACCACAGTGCGCCGATGCGCCGCAGGTGCTCGGCCTCGCTGAGGCCCAGCTTGCCGCGCATGGCGTTCTCCATGAGCGCGTAGTAGTGGATCGGGCCCCACAGTCCGGCGGCCATCTCCATGTCGGAGTTCGGACCCTTGTCGGAGCCGAGCACCTCGTTCGGCGCGGCGTTGTCGGCCTCCTCTGCCCAGTCCGGGGTCACACCGGAGCGCTTGGCGGCGTTGCCCGAGGCGACGGCCTCCGCGCCGGTGACCAGCACGATCTCGGCGCGCCCGTCGGCGATGGCCTGCGCGGCCCAGTTGACCAGGCGCTGCGGGCCGTCGCCGCCGAAGCGGGCGGACTGCACCGTGTGCTTGGGCGAGGCGCCGAGCGCCGCGCCGACGGCGGCGCCGAGATCGTTGTAGGGCTTGCCGACCGGGGCGACCGCGGCGATGGCGTCCGCGGCGCGCAGCAGCTTGTCTCCGGTCCCGCTGTCCGCACCCGCGCGGCGCAGCGCTTCGGCGGCGAGGTCGACCGGGCCGGGCAGCCCCGGCTCACCGCTCCGGTGCACCGACTGACCGACGCCGACGAGCACGGGCGTGCGTGGGTCCATTCCGGCTGGCAGCATTGTTCCTCCGCTTTCCTCAATTACCGTCAAGGTTGACGGTAACCGCAGAACACGATTAGAGCAGAGCCGGGCCGCGTCGCACAATCGCGATCACGCATCATTGCGAGTCGGCTGCCGAGCGGGGGTCGGCAGCCGAAAGCGCCGTCGACCGGCCCGGTCACACCCCCGGCAGCCTGCCCTTTTCTCGGGAATGGGTGCTCGAGGTCACATTTCCCGGCAGTCCGCTGATAGCATCTGGCGACGATTTGCCAGCCAGTCGGAATGTGATTCGAGGCACAGAGATTGGACGGTGTCCGAGCCGTTCCGGCCATATTCGGAGGGCTTCGAACCTTGAGGAAGAGCGCGTCGCTTCTGCTGTCCACCCTGGCCGGAACCACGGCTCTGCTGCTGCCGTCGGCCACACCCGCCGCGGCGAATCCCAACGCGATCAACCCGATACCCGTGCTCAACGGCACCAACGGCCTGCCGAACCTGCCCGGCCGCACCGAAGCGGTCTTCCAGGTCACCGGCATGGCCAGCCCGAACAGCACGCACAACTACAACGTCTTCGGCACCGACCTCGGCATCATGTGGGACAACGGCCACGGCGAGATGCTCTGCGCCTTCGGCGACACCGCGGGCATCGGCTTCCCCAACCTGCTCGCGGGCAGCACCTGGGCGTGGCGGTCCAACATCCTGGTGCGCAGCCACACCAAGGATCCCGCCCACGGCATCTACTTCGACAGCGTCGTGCGCGACGTCTTCGGTCAGGCGCGCGATCTGATCCCCAGCCCGAAGATCCCGTTCGTCGAGATCAGCCGCATCCCCACCGCGGGCATCTCGGCCAACGGGGTGCAGTACCTGTCGCTGATGTCGGTCAAGAGCTGGGACGACGTCGGCCGGTGGACCACCAACTTCTCCGGCCTGGCCGCCTCCGCCGACAACGGCGAGACCTGGGCCGAACTCGGGCACACACACCGGCCGGCCGAGGGCGGCCACGCCAACTTCCAGATGAACGCCTTCACCAAGAGCGGCGGCTACATCTACGAGTACGGCACCCGCCCCGGTCGCGACAATCCCGCCTACATCGCTCGCGTGCCCGAGCGGCACATCGAGAACCTGGCCGAGTACGAGTACTGGGACGGCAACGGCTGGCGCAGGAACGACGTGGACGCCGCGGCCCCGATCATGCACAACGTCGGCGAACTGTCGGTGATGTACAACGAGTACCTCGGCCAGTTCGTCTCGCTCACCACCGACCCGCACAATTCCGTGGTCATGCGGCGCGCGCCCGCACCGGAGGGTCCGTGGAGCGCGCCGGAGGTGCTCATCGACACCCGTGAACTGCCCACCGCATACGCGCCGTCGATCTTCCCCTACCAGACCGGGCGCGATCTGTACTTCCTCACCACCGTGCACAGTCAGTACAACGTGGTCCTCATGCGCACCCGGCTCTAGGCGACGGCGCGGGCACGGCCGTGCCGCGGGTGAATACACTCACCGGCATGGACGCCGCCGACTGGGACGAACGCTACGCGCGCAGCGAATTGGTCTGGGGCGCTCCGCCGAACGACACCGTGGTGGAACTGGTCTACGGGCTGCGCAGGCACGCCGCCCAGGAGGCCGACGGCCTGCCGAGGGCGCTGGATCTGGCCTGCGGCGAGGGCCGCAACGCGCTGTGGCTGGCCACCCACGGCTGGCTGGTGCGCGCCGTGGACTTCTCCCAGGTGGGTCTGGACAAGGGCGCGACGGTGGCGACGCGGCTGTCGCGGTCGGTGCGCAGCCGCATCACCTGGCAGTGCGCCGATGTCACCGATCTGGACGCGGCGGGCGTCGACGGCCCGTTCGAGCTGGTGCTGATGTTCTTCCTGCACCTGCCCGCCGGCCGGCGCCGGGCGGTGCTGGCCGCGGCCGCGCGCAGGCTGGCCCCCGAGGGCACGCTGCTGGTCCTCGGCCACGACAGCACCAACATCGCCGACGGCTTCGGCGGCCCGCAGGATCCGGCCATCCTGTTCACTCCCGAGGACGTGGTCGCCGATCTGGCCGCCACCAGCCCCGACATGCGGATCAGGATCGCCGAGCGGGTGCTGCGCCCGACCGAGGGCGCCGACGCCATCGACGCCCTCGTGGTGGCCACCCGCGCGCCCGCCGACCCGGCACCGGAGCCCGACCCGGCGGGCTGAACCCCACTGCCCGGCCTCACTCCCGGCCGGACCAGCGCCGCAGCCAGGGCTCCACGCTCGCCGCGATCAGGTCGAAGCCGGTGCGGAACGAGTGCGGTTGCCCCGGGATCACCACCACCCGCGTCGCGTCGGCCGGGTCGGGGATGCCGAAGGGGTCCCGCTCCCCGTTGACCACGACGACCTCGATCCCGCCGGTGGCGAGCAGTTCCTCGCGCCGGGACTTCTCCGGCTTGCCGGGTGGATGCAAGGGGAACGACAGTGCCAGCACCCCGCGCGCCCCGGCCGCGAGCGCGGTCCGGCAGGCCACCCTGGCGCCGTTGCTGCGCCCGCCCTGGATCAGCGGCCCGTCGGGATGGCGGCCGCGCAGCCGGGTGACGATCTCCAGCCAGGCGGCGTCCTGCTTGTCCGCCGCACCGGGCGCGCGCCGGCCCGCCACCCGATAGGGCTGCACCACCCTCGCCACCGCGATGTCCAGGTCGAGGGCCGAATCACGAACGGCCAGAAGATCTTTCGCGTCGACGCCGCCGCCGGACCCGTGCGTCAACAGCAACAGGGCCCGCGCTCGCGCCGGCAGGTCCAATTCGACGTCGGCGGGGCCCGCACTGGTCTCGATGCGCACGCCCTCACCGTAACCCGGGGGTCGCTGTGCGCGCGGCAGCCCGCTCACCTGCACGTTCATCCCCATGTCAGCGGCGTGTTTTTCAGGTCACATTGCGCGGGAGGTCTTTTGCTCAGCCATTACCCAGCGGTAATATAGCGTAAAGTTACCCGCGAGTAGCAAGCGCTATCCGGCAACGGGTCCGGGCAGCGGGTCCGGTGACACCAACGGGCGGGAACGGCACGACACACCGACCGCACCAACTCAACGGAGAGTGAGTACACAGACATGGGTCATTACAAGAGCAACGTGCGCGACCTGGAGTTCAACCTCTTCGAGGTCCTGGGCCTGGGCAATCTGCTCGACAGCGGCGCCTACGGCGACCTGGACACCGACACCGTCAAGGAGATGCTCAACGAGGTGCGTCGCCTGGCCGAGGGCCCGCTGGCCGAGTCCTTCGCCGACGCCGACCGCAACCCGCCGGTGTTCGACCCCGAGACCCACTCCGTCACGCTGCCCGAGTCGTTCAAGAAGAGCTACAAGACGCTCGAAGAGGGCGGCTGGGACAAGTTCTCCGTCGCCGAGGAGCTGGGCGGCATCCAGTTCCCGCGCGCGGCCTACTGGGCCATCGCCGAGCTGATCCTGGGCGCGCAGCCCGCCGCCTTCATGTACGCCGCGGGCCCCGGCTTCGCCAACATCTTCTACAACAACGCCACCGAAGAGCAGAAGAAGTGGGCCCAGATCGCCGTCGAGCAGGGCTGGGGCGCCACCATGGTGCTCACCGAGCCCGACGCCGGTTCCGACGTGGGCGCGGGCCGCACCAAGGCCGTCAAGCAGGAGGACGGCTCCTGGCACATCGAGGGCGTCAAGCGGTTCATCACCTCCGCCGACTCCGACGACCTGTTCCCGAACATCATGCACCTGGTGCTGGCGCGCCCCGAGGGCGCCGGCCCCGGCACCAAGGGCCTGTCGCTGTTCTTCGTGCCGAAGTTCCACTTCGACCCGGAGACCGGTGAGCTGGGCGAGCGCAACGGCGTCTTCGTCACCAACGTCGAGCACAAGATGGGCCTGAAGGTCTCGGCCACCTGTGAGCTGACCTTCGGCGGCCACGGCGTCCCCGCCAAGGGCTGGCTGGTCGGCGAGGTGCACAACGGCATCGCGCAGATGTTCGAGGTCATCGAGCACGCCCGCATGATGGTCGGCACCAAGGCCATCGCCACCCTGTCCACCGGCTACCTCAACGCGCTGGACTACGCCAAGAACCGCGTGCAGGGCGCCGACCTGACCGCCAAGACCAAGGACGCCCCGCGCGTCACCATCACCCACCACCCGGACGTGCGCCGCAGCCTGGCCATGCAGAAGGCCTACGCCGAGGGCCTGCGCGCGGTGTACCTCTACACCGCCGCCCACCAGGACGCCGACGTGGCCGCCCAGGTCTCCGGCGCCGACGCCGACCTGGCCGCCCGCGTCAACGACCTGCTGCTGCCGATCGTCAAGGGTGTCGGCTCCGAGCGCGCCTACCAGTACCTGACCGAGTCGCTGCAGACCTTCGGTGGTTCCGGCTTCCTGCAGGACTACCCGATCGAGCAGTACATCCGCGACGCGAAGATCGACTCGCTGTACGAGGGCACCACCGCGATCCAGGCGCAGGACTTCTTCTTCCGCAAGATCGCCCGTGACCGCGGCGTCGCGCTGGCCCACGTGGCCGGCCAGGTGCAGAAGTTCATCGAGTCCGAGGCGGGCAACGGCCGGCTGAAGGCCGAGCGCAAGCTGCTGGCCACCGCTCTCGAGGACGTGCAGGCCATGGCCGCCACCCTCACCGGCCACCTGATGGGCGCCCAGGAGAACCCGCAGGAGCTGTACAAGGTCGGCCTCGGCTCGGTCCGCTTCCTGCTCGCCGTCGGCGACCTGCTCATCGGCTGGCAGCTGCTGCGCCAGGCCGAGGTCGCCATCGCCGCCCAGGACGCCGGCTCGGACGAGCCCTTCTACCAGGGCAAGGTCGCCACCGCGCAGTTCTTCGCCCGCAACGTGCTGCCGGAGCTGACCGCCACCCGCGCCATCCTGTCCAACCTGGACAACGACATCATGGAGCTGGACGAAGCCGCCTTCTGATGTCCGTCTAGGACGAGCAGTTTCCCGGGGCCCCGGGGGGGGGCCGCCCCCGGCCGGGCGCCCGAAAGCCCCGCCGGGGTAAGCCCCCGAAGGATTAAAATCGGAAGACAACCCCCCCCCCCCCCCGCCCCCCACCAAAA
>NZ_JARWRU010000616.1 GCF_029867845.1 Nocardia farcinica
TGGCGGGGCCGCTCGGGCCTCGGGTTCCGGTGGATGTTCCGGGTGTTCGTTCCGGGGTTACTGCCCGGGCAGGCGCCTGCGACCGCCCGCCACATCGGTGACCAGATCAGTGTATCCGTCGACCAGTTCGGCGAGGCGGTACCAATATTTGTGGGTGAGACCGCTGCGCGGGCCGTCGCTGTCGATGGCCTGGTTGGCGTCGGCCCAGATGCGGGCCATGCGGTCGACGATGGCGCCGAGCGTCTCGGTGTGCAGGGCGGCGTCGGGGCGGTGCGCGGGCACCTCGTGGGCGATCCACTCGTCGATGTCGTCGACGAGTTCGCTGCACCTGCAGTCGATCTCGGCCAGCAGACGGACATCGGTCAGCTCCGCGCGGCGAGCGTGCAATTCGGCGAGGGCGTGCGCGGACCGCAGCAGCTCGCGATCCTCGTAGCGCCGCCCCTGGAAGGCGCACAGCAGCTGTGGGGCCGTCGGCAGGGCCCCTACCGTCGGCGCGCTCATCCTCTTCCCCCCGTGCCGGCTGTGAACGTTGCAAAAACCACCATGATCGGTTCTCGATTCGTGTGTTCTGTGCCCTCGGTGTCGAGGGAGTTCTCCACCCCCGACATGTCGGATCATGCGCGTGCAGATGCAAGCACGCAACGCAAAACGCAATAATGCGTTCTATCTAGTGCGCCTGCTGGCGCGGCGCCAATTCCGAATATCGGCGACACCCAGCACGAACGTGTCCCAGATCACGATTCGGTCGCAAACCCGGTGTGCAAGAGGGCTTTCCACGCACTTGACGAAATCGATCATCCGCGCTTGGCGGTGTGCAGCCGCGCCGCGGCCACCGCGCGCCTGGCGTCGGCGGCGTCCAGCAGCGCCAAGGCGTGTTCGTGGATCGCGAGATCCTCGGGGGCGCGTTCGCCGTAGCGCAGCGCGTGGGCCGGGTCCGGGCTGGACAGCACCGCCGTGCGCACTCCGACGGCCAGATGATCGCGCCACTCGGCCACGCCGGGCGCCTGCGAGCCGGGCAGCAGCGGACCCCGGTAGAGCCGGACTGCGGTGTCGACGTCACCGGCGTCCAGTGCGGCGAGCAACTCGACGGCATCGCACGACAACGGCGCCGCCAGCTGGTAGACGCGGCTGGTGATCGCCTCGCCGGTGACCCGGCGCAGGTGGGAGACATCGGCTTTCACAGTGGTCAGCGAGGCGGCACGGTCGCCATAGATGGCCCATTGCAGGCGTTCGGGGGTGAAGCCGTCGGGCTCCAGCGCCAGCAGGGTGAGGATCTCCAGCTGCCTGGGGCGCAGCCGCACCTGCTGTCCCGCCCGCACCAGCCGTCCCGTGCCGAGACAGCTCAGCCGCACCGTGTCGGACGCGACGCGGGTGGGCAGCCGGGCCTCCACCGCGCTCACGAGCGTGCGCACCGTCGAGGGCACCAGCGGGTGCGCGCGATCCCAGGTGGACGACAGGTCGAGCACGCCGAGCGTCACCCCGTCGGGGCGTCGGATCGGGGCGCTGTAACAGACCCAGCCGTGCAGCGCGGCCACCAGGTGCTCGGCGGAGAACACCGCGCTCGGGCGGCCGGTTCGCAGCGCCAGCGACAGGGCGTTGGTGCCCATGTGCGGCTCGTCCCAGCGGCCGCCGGGGGCGAAGTTCACCCGCTCGGCGCGCCTGCGCATGACCGGGCCGCCGCGGGACCACAGGATGGTGCCGTCGGCGTCGGTGACCGCGGCGACGAAACCCGCGTCGTGGGCGATGTCGTGCAGCTGGTCGGCGAGTTCGGTCACCGGCTCGCGCAGCGGCGACTCCAGCCAGCGGGCGGCCACGTCGGCGTCGTCCTCGGGCGCGCTGGCACGGGACGGATCGACGAAGGCCAGCGAACGCCGCCAGGACTCGGCGACCTCGGCGCGCACCTGCGACGGCGCGGTGGCGACGTCGGCCGCGGACACCCGGCGGGCCCACTCGCGCTCCAGTGCCGCCCGGCGCGCGGCGAGCGGGTCCGCCTGCGCGGGCCGCCCCGCTCTCGTCTGCCCGGACATCCCTCGTCCCCAGTCCTCGCTCGTCCCCGCCCGAGTTCCCATCATGCCTCGAGCACCGCCGCCCACGGCCCGATTCCCCGGGACCGCCACCGGCCGCGCCCGCCCTCCCGAGGAGCGTCGGCAAATATCGGGCACACCCCGGTCCTGTGCAATTCTGCGTACGCACGACCCGAAGTCCCTGGCGGACAGGTAATCTGCCGGGATACGCACCACCCGCGTGTCGCCCGGTGCAGGCGGCGGCCGGAGGCGGGGGAATCACCGGGCGGTGCCGGCGAACGCTGGGGTGAAAGGAAATCCGTTCCATGGCTGGCAAGCGCACCGTGCTCACGGCGGGCCTGCGGCGACTCGCGGCACTGTTGTCCGAGATGCGCGAGAACGTCGGGCTCAGCAAGGAAGAGGTCAGCAGCCGCACCGGTATCAACGTCACCACGCTGTACCGGATCGAAGCGGCCCAGGCGCGCCCGCAGCGACGCACCCTGATGGCCCTGCTCGATCTCTACGCGGTCGACGACGAACGCCGCAGATACGCCCTCGACCTGCTCATCGACGCCCAGAAGCCCGGCATGTCCCGGCCGTGGGAAGCCAACCTCACCGAGGTATACGCCGCCTACATCAACTTCGAGTCCGAGGCCCTCTCGGCCAGGCACTACCAGACCTCCTACATCCCCGGCCTGCTGCAGACGCCGCAGTACGCGATGGCGGTCATCGACACCTCGATGCCGAAGGTGGAGGCGGCGGTCATGGAGTCGCGCACCCAGGCGCGGATGAACCGGGCGGCGGTGCTGACCAAACCGGACCCGCTGGAACTGTGGGTGGTGATGGACGAGGCCGCCATCCGGCGCGTGGTCGGCGGCCCGGAGACCATGGGCGGGCAGCTGGACAAGCTGCTGGAGATGAGCAAGCTCAAGAATGTGATCCTGCAGATCCTGCCGTTCGACGCGGGCGCACATCCCGGCATGGCCGGCTCGTTCACCCTGCTGGACTTCCGCGACCCCAACGACCCGGAACTGGTCTATGTCGAGGGCATCGCGGGCGACGAACTGGTGGAGGGGCACGCGGAGGTGCGCCGCTTCGGGGTGATCTTCGACCAGTTGCGCGCGATGGCGCTGAGCCCGCGCGACTCGCTCGCGCTGATCGAATCGGCCGCCGAGAACATGCGCGTGCGCCGCTGAGTACCCATCGTCACTGGTGAGACGGCTCGCGCACGCGAAAACCCGCGCGCGCGAGCGCATCACGTCCTCGTCAGGATCGAGGCGGCGTGACGGCCGCCGGACGCATCGGTAGAGTGGGCCGCGATGACCAGCATGGAAGCCCGTCTAGGCGACGCGACCCGGACGGTGCCGCTGCCCGACCCGTGGGATGTCAACGATTATCTGGCCAGGGTGGCGGCGCATCGTGGCCGCTCGATCTCCATTCGCCCGGTGCCCGCGGACATGCTCGCCGAAATCGGCTGCCGGGGGGCGGGATTGTGGGTCGCCCGTCGCTACGACGACATGATCGTGTACGACTCCGAGGCCACCGGGCGCAACGCCGACCACATCATCCTGCACGAGGTCGGCCATATGCTGCTCGGACACGGCCCGGATGCGGCCGACCTCGACGCACCGTCCGCCGGCGCGCTGCCGGCGGCGCTGGCCGCCCTGCTGCCCGCCGTGGCGGGGCAACATGTGCTGGGGCACAACGAATTCGGACCGGAGAACGAGCAGCACGCCCAGGTTTTCGCGGACATGATGATGGTCTACGCCACGCTGCCCCGCCGCAGGAAGCGTGGCCTGCGGCTGTTCGGGCGCGGGCGGTGACGCACCGGCGCGCTCAGCTCGCGGGCGGCGTTCCCGTGCCGGTGCGCAGGTCGTCGAGCCTGGCCTGATAGCGGTCGGCGAGGGCCACCATGCGCGGCGAGGCCGGGTAGGCCGGATCGTCGGGCAGATAGGCCAGCACCGTCTGGTGCGCGAGCCGGTCGACGAGCTGACCGATGGTCTGCTCGTCGGCGTCGCCGGGGCCGGGCGCCGGGGTCGCCAGGGTGACCCAGCGGTCGATCGCTCGCACGAGCTGCACGCGCCTGCGGTCCAGCGGGCCGGTCCGGCTCCACGGCGTGCGCTCCCTGGTCGCGTGCAGGCGGGCCAGCTCGCCCGCGGCGGCGAGCATGGGGTGCCCGGCCGCGGGCCGCCCCCGGCAGGCCGCGAGCAGCGAACCCTTGCCGGGCAGCATCCAGTCGTCGATCGTGTCGGTCATCCGCCTCACCAGCCCTTCGCGCCCGCTCATCTTCCCCGCCTGGGCCGGAAGGGGGAAGTGGTCGTCGGCGGACAACGGGACCGCCGCCTCCGCCGCCCCAGGTCACACGCGTATCCTGACCGCCGTGGCCGAACCCGCACCCATCCCCGCGCTCCATCCCGAGATCGCCGCGCTCGCCCCGCTGCTCGGCACCTGGCGCGGCAGAGGACACGGCGAGTATCCGACGATCGAGCCGTTCGACTACCTGGAAGAGGTCACGTTCGGGCACCTCGGGCGCCCGTTCCTCACCTATCGCCAGCGCACGCGCGCCGCCGACGGCAGCAGGCCGATGCACGCCGAGACCGGCTACCTGCGCTGCCCCCGGCCCGACCACGTCGAACTGGTGCTGGCCCACCCGACCGGGATCACCGAGATCTGCGAGGGCCCGCTCGAGATCGCCGACGGCGAGCTGCGGATGGAGTTCACCGCCACCGCCATCGGCCGGACCAGCACCGCGAAGCTGGTGACCGCCCTCGGCCGGACCTTCCGCGTGTACCGCGACACCATCGACTACACCCTGCGCATGGCCGCGGTCGGCGAGCCGCTGACCCACCACCTGGCCGCGAGCCTGAGCCGCATCACCACGCCCTAGCCCGCTCGCGCGGCGGCGGTCGGCATTCGGCCGGTCAGCGTTCGGCCGGTCAGTACTCGGGCGGTCAGTACTCGGGCGGCAGCACCGCGAACATGTCGCGGGTGACGGCGACGGCATTGTCGGAGCTACCGCCCTTGACGAGCAGGGTGGCGAAGGCGATGTCCCCGCGGTAGCCGACGAACCAGGAGTGCGAGCCTCCCTCGACCTCGGCCTCACCGGTCTTGCCGTAGATCTCGCCCTGGTCGACGATGCGGGTCGCGGTGCCGCCGGTGATGACCTTGCGCATCATCAGCCGCAGGCCGTCGATCACCTCGGGGGCGATCGGCGGACGCTCGCCCTCCACCGTCGTCTCCCGCCCGGCGATCAGCCAGGGCACCGGCGGGCTGCCGTTGGCGACGGTGGCCGCCATGAGCGCCATCCCGAACGGGCTGACCACCACCTTGCCCTGGCCGATGCCGTCCTCGGCGCGCTGCACCAGGTCGTCGGCGGGCGGGACCGAACCGCTGACGGTCGGTATGCCTGCCACGGTGTAATCGGGGCCGACGCCGAGACTCGCGGCCATGACGTGCAGAGCGTCGGCGGACAGCTCACCGGCCAGCTTGGCGAAGGAGGTGTTGCAGGAGCGCTCGTAGGCGGTGGCCATCGGCACGCTGCCCACGCTGAACATGTTGTAGTTCGGGATGGTGCGCTCGCCGACGATGATCTGGCTCGGGCAGGGCACGATGGTGTCCGGGCCCGCCAGGCCTGCCTGCATGGCCGCGGCGGCGGTCACCGTCTTGAAGATCGAGCCGGGCGGGTACTGGCCGATGGTGGCCATCGGGCCGTCGCGGTCGGCCGCCTCGTTCTGCGCCACCGCGAGGATGGCGCCGGTGGACGGGCGGATGACCACCATCATGGTCTGCTCTTTCGGCACGTTCACCGCCTGCTGGGCGGCGTTCTGCACATACCGGTCGATGCTGAGCGAGAACGAGGGCGCCGGCTGGGCGGGGACCTCGGTCAGCACGCCGGTGTCGGCGCCGTTGGCGTTCATGGTGACCACGCTCCAGCCCGCCTTGCCGTCGACCTCGTCGATGACGGTGCGGCGGATCTGGGTCATCAGGTCGGGCGCGAAGGAGCGATCGGCGGCCACCATGTCCCACTCCTGCTTGAAGCTCACCCCGGGCAGGCCGACGAGCATGCCGCCCACCTGCTCGTACTCGCGCTCGCTGAGCAGGATCACGGTATAGGGGCCGCCCGCGTCGCGCGCGGCCTTCAGGATCGCCTCCGGGGTGAGGCGTTTGTCCAGGTCGATGAGCGCCGCCGAGAGCGAGCGGGCCACCCCGGCCGGATCGGTGGCCGAGGCGGCGGTGAAGGTCACCCTGGTCACCGTGCCGGGTACGAGCACATCGCTGCCGGACTGCTCGTTGACCCTGGCGCGCGGGGCGGGCAGGGCGCGCAGCGCCATCGTCTGGGTGTCGCCGAGGCGGGGATGGATGTTGGAGGAGGTCCAGCGCACCAGCCAGCGGCCCTCGGTGCGGCCCATCTGCAATTGGCCGGAATAGGACCAGACCCGCTCCTTGGGCAGCCGCCACTCGTAGCTGTAGTCGACGGTCGCGGTGTCGCCGGTGACCCTGGCCGCCCCCGCCTGGGCGATCAGCTCTTCGGCCTGCAGGTTCTGCCACACCGAAGCCATTGCCTCACCGGCCTTCTCGGGGCGGCTGGTCATCTCCGCGGCGCGGTCGAGCTCACCCGCCGCGCAGGCCGCGAGAAAGGCTTCCGCCAATCCCACCCGCCCTTTGGGCTCCGACGAACAGCCGACGACGGCCGCCGCGACCAACAGCGCGGCGACCACCGGGATCAGCAGGCGTCTCATCGCTGCCGATGGTACTGGCCACTATCGGGCAAGCGCCGACGGCGCACCCGAAAACCCGCTCGGACAACCGATTCCGGCGCCGTTTCGCCAGGACGGGGCGGATTCGCTCAGTCCAGCAGGACCGTGGCGAACGTGGCGACCTGCCGGAAACCGATCCGGCTGTAGGCGCGCCGGGCGGCGGCGTTGTAGTCGTTGACGTACAGGCTGGCGACGCGTCCGGTGGCCAGGACCGCCTCGGCCACGGCCGCCGTGCCCGCGGTGCCGAGGCCGCGCCCGCGATGCTCGGGACGCACCCACACGCCCTGGATCTGACCGGTCTGCTTGGACAGCGAGCCGACCTCGGCCTTGTACACCACCCGGCCGTCCTCGAAACGCGCCCACGCGCGACCGGATTCGATCAGCCCGCGGATGCGCCTGCGGTAGGCCCGGCCGCCGTCGCCCGCGCGGGGGTAGACGCCGCCCACCACCAGGAACAAAGGGAATGCCCCCGCCAGAAAAGGGTCGAGGTAGTAGAGTGTGGCCCCCCCCCCCCCCCGGGCCGGGGGGCC